>JBGSMH010000184.1:0-4593 GCA_041740275.1 Phycisphaerae bacterium | reverse complement strand
GCTGATCGACAGCGGCACCCTATCGCCCGACAAAATGGTCGCCTCTGACGTCTCCGATGCCCGCCGATCGCTGTTTGAAAAGACGCTGGGCATTCGATGCGTCACCGACAATGTCGAAGCGGCGCGCGACGCATCGGCGATCCTGCTGGCGGTCAAACCCCAACAGATGGCCGACGCACTGGCGGGGATCGGGGCGGTCCTCACGGACAAGACATTGGTCATCTCCATCGCCGCGGGGATCAGCACGCGGTTTATTGAGACGAATCTGGGATTGGGTACGCACTGGAAGGTGATCCGCACCATGCCGAATACCCCGATGCTGGTGGGCTTGGGCGCGGTGGCGATCAGTGCCGGGGCGTTTGCCACCAAAGCCGACGTCAATGCCGCTTCGCGATTTTTTGCCCCCGCGGCATCTGTCGTGGAAGTCACTGAAGACAAACTCGATGCCGTCACCGCACTCTCCGGTTCGGGACCGGCGTATGTGTTCTACCTGATTGAGCACATGATCAACGCCGGCGTATCGCTGGGTCTGACGCCCGAGCAATCGGCGATGCTGGCAAAGCAAACGGTGTTGGGCAGTGCGACGATGGCCAAATCCTCAACCGATACGCCCGAAGAACTGCGTCGCAAAGTCACCAGCCCCAATGGCACGACCCAGGCCGCGATCGAAACGATGGATGCCAGCCAAGTCGGTGAGAATATCGAAAAAGCCATCGCCGCCGCTTGTGCAAGGTCGATCGAGTTGGGAAAACGGTAAAGAACATGAAAAACCCATTCAATCACCCCGCCTGGATCGACATTTCGCTGCTGCTGGCCCGGCTGATCCTGGGCCTGTACATGCTGCTGGCCGGTTGGTCGAAGATGGCGGGTGGTGTGGGCAAATTCGTCGATGGCGGATTTAAGGGGATGACACCTGAGTGGCTTCCCGAGGCGATCGCCCGCCCGTATGGGTATGTGATCCCGATCGCCGAATTGCTGCTGGGATTGATGCTGATCCTCGGGCTCTTCTCCCGCATCGCCGCCGGGCTGACGACGCTCTTGGTGCTGAGCATTTCGATCGCGTTGATGACCAAGTTCGGCATCACCGGCATGGAAAAGTCTGGCCCGCCGTTCCATTACGCTTATCTGGTGACGGTGATGGCGTTTATGCTTGCGATCATCGGCTCAGGACGCCTGGCGCTGGATCCGCTCTACTTCGGTGGTGCGGCCGGTGACGGGAAGAAATAGGCACGCAGGTTTGGTGCTCACAGGGGAATATCAGGTCAAACCTTTTTTGTTGGCGAAAAAGGGGTTTGGGGTTTGTGCAAGTCTTTCCGCCACTTTATAGTTCTCTCGGCGTGACGGGCTTTGGCAGGCCCGATTTTCATCTAGCAACAGACGTCAGAAATAGCTCCGAAAGCAGCCCCTATGACCGCACCCAATACTCCGAATCCCGATGCCCCCAAACCGGTTCTCGATCAGCAGGCACCCCCGAATTTGCACGAAACTGCTGCCAAAGACCGCATCCCGATGATCGAAAAACTGATGTACGGTATGGGATCGGGCAGCTTTCAGCTTGCCGGGGATGGGGTCAAGGGACTGGCGTACCCGATCTTCAATATCACACTCGGCCTGGCGCCGAGTCTGATCGGCGCGGTGCTGATGATCTCGCGTCTGTTTGACGCGTTCACCGACCCGGTCATGGGCAAGATCAGCGACGACACCAAATCGCGTTTTGGTCGGCGACGCCCTTACATCTTCTTCGGTGCCTTCCTCACGGCATTCGCATTTATCCTGATCTGGCGCGTCCCGACCGGATGGTCCGCCAGCGCGGACAACCCCTGGTTCGGAAACTGGGTGTTTCTCTGGTACCTGCTGGTAATGCTGTTCTTCTATCTGTGCGCGACTATCCAGAACGTGCCGTACCACACGCTGGGTATGGAAATGACCGCCGACTACCACGAGAGGACCGTCATCTCGGGGTACAAGATGTTTTTCAGCTTCTGCTTTGCGGTCTTTATTCCCTGGATCTTCCCGCTGGCGCGAAACACCACGTATTTCCCGGACGCCCTGACGGGTATTCGTTACATGAGCTGGTTCGTCGCGGGGGCGATCATTCTCGGCGGCGTTCTGCCCGCGATATTTGTCAAGGAGCGGTATTACAAGATCGCGCAGCAATCCAAGAAGTTCCCCTTCTTCACGGGACTCAAGCTCACATTCCAGAACAAACCGTTCCTAATCCTGACGCTGATCCTGCTGACCACGGGCGTCGCGGGAAATACCGTCGGTGCGATGGGCGGATATGTCGTCTACTATTACATGTTCGGCGGGGACGTCACTGCTGGTGCCGTGCTCTGGGCAAAGGCCACCAACGCCTTCACCATCGCCGCCATCGTATCGCTCCCGATCATGACCTGGTTCAGCAAGCGGTATGGCAAGGTCTTCACCATGAAGTGCATGGTCGTCCTGGGCTTTGCCGGGGCGCTGACCAAGTTCTGGTTCTATAACAAGGATATTCACGAACTGTTGTACATCTCGCAGATCATGGTCGCACCGCTGGCGGCGGGTTTCTGGACCATCACCAACTCCATGAAAGCCGACATCTGCGACGACGATGAACTAAATAACGGTTCGCGTCGCGAAGGCATGTTCGGCGCGGTCGGTGGGTGGGTGATGAAGGTGACAATGGCGTTTACGTTCCTGCTTGGAGGGTTGGCGGTTGAGTTCACGGGGTTCGATATCAAACTCGGTGCCAATCAGGACCCCGATTCGCTGTTCATGATGCGCATCTTCTTTAGCTCCATACCGGCGGTTGCGAATATCCTCGCGTTTGGGATGCTGATGTGGTACCCGCTGACCGAAGAGCGCATGTTTCAGATCCGCACCCAACTCGAAGCCCGCCGGGGCGAGGTCGATGAGAAGAATGACCCAATGGTCGATCCAACTGCCGACTCATACCCCTGTCCGCGTTGCGGGTCCACCCGCACCGCTGAGTATTGCGCACGCTGTGGCAAGGAACAAGACAAGCCTTGAAACCGATAGCAGAGTTCCTGTAAGCCACAACAACAAGACCGCACGCAGGCGTTATGTCCTTCGTGCGGTCTTAGTGTTTCGTGCCTATGTCAGACCAGTGCAACGCGAGATCGCGTGCTATCGCGGGACCGGCCCTAGCGTGCGATCGCGGCATAGTTCGCCGGGCGGGTTCAGGTCATCCACGGCTTTGACGTCATCGGGCGTCAGTGACACGTTCAACGCACCCAGATTGTCCGTAACCTGTTCGAGCGTACGCGGGCCGATGATCGGGCAGGTGACGCCGGGCACTTGCAGACACCACGCCAGCGCGAACTGGCTGGAGCTGATCCTCTTGGCATCGGCGAGCTTGTCCACGCCTTCCATGACCGGCCATTGACTGGCGGGGAAATCGGTCTTGTTCTGGGCCTTGTACCACGTCCCATCCGGTATCTTTCGGCCTTGACGGGTGTACGTCCCGGCCAGCCTGCCGCGCGCCAAGGGCGCCCAGCAGATCGTCGCCACCTCATACTTGCGACAGAACGGCAGGACTTCGGCCTCGATCCGCCGATCGATGATATTCAACTGCGGCTGTTCGACATCAAACCGTGCCGTGCCCAGTTCCTTGGCAACATAGTGCGCCTCGGCCAATTGCCAACCGGCGAACACACTGCTGGCCAGGTACAGCACCTTGCCGGCGCGAACCAGATCGTCCAGGGCGCGAAGCGTCTGGTCGATGGGCGTGTCTTTGTCCGGGCGATGGATGTGATAGACATCGATCCGCTCGGTCTTCAGCCGACGCAACGAGTTTTCAACTTCCCGCACGATGTGCCAGCGGCTATTGCCCGCATCGTTGATGTGCGGCGAGCGTCGGCCATGAACTTTGGTCGATAGTACGATCTGATCGCGCACGCCCCGACGCTTGATCCAGTCGCCGATGATCGTTTCG
Organism: Phycisphaerae bacterium; assembly: GCA_041740275.1. Lineage (GTDB taxonomy): Bacteria > Planctomycetota > Phycisphaerae > Tepidisphaerales > Tepidisphaeraceae > BPJO01. The sequence continues at coordinate 656 of JBGSMH010000184.1, read as the reverse complement.
CTCCGGCCGTCATTGTAGACGTTGGCGGTATCGATGAAGTTGTTCCCTTGATCGAAGTAATAGTCGAGAATCTTCTCCGACTCCGCCGCATCCGATCGGCCGCCAAAGTTCATTGTGCCGAGGCACAAAGGAGTGACTTTAACGCCCGTTCGGCCGAGTACGCGATAGTTCATGATGATCTCGTTGTTGGTAGCCGAAATCTCGAATTTGAGATCTCAGATTGGATTAATTCTCCCTTAAATCGACGTAGACAAATTATACCCCGTCTCGCCGTGGATGGTAATGTCGAGGCCTTCTTGTTCCTGGTCTTCGGTGACTCGCAACCCGATGGTTTTGTGGATGATCATGCCCAGCACATAGGAGACGACAAACGCGAAGATCGCTGCCGCGAACAGGCCGATAGCTTGCGTGCCGAGTTGTTCGATCCCGCCGACGGGCGGACGAGTGGCGAAGTATCCGACGAGCAGTGCCCCGACCGCCCCGCCAACGCCGTGAACGCCAAAGGCATCGAGCGAATCGTCATACCCGAAGACGTGCTTGATGCGGCATCCATAGAAGCAGATCGCCCCTCCGAGGGTGCCGATGAGGATGGAGGCTTCCGGTGTGACGTGACCGGCACAGGGGGTGATCACGACCAATCCCGCGACCATGCCCGA
>JBGSMH010000183.1:0-6113 GCA_041740275.1 Phycisphaerae bacterium | reverse complement strand
CGCCGCGCCGCATTGGTTGCAGGGCATGCGGCGCACCATCGACAGATACACCACAACATTTCTGGCCACCTCGATGCGGCGATCCGCGAGCTGGGTGAGGCCGAACGCACGCTTATCGTTGACCGGTTCTTCCGTCAGATGCCGTTGCGGGTCATCGCCGAATTGCAGAACGTTTCGGTTCCGACCGCCAGTCGGCATATCGCGGCGGCGGTCGAGGTATTGGCAGATATCCTGGCAGAAATGGGCGTCGAAGAGGCCGACGTGATCACGGTTGCCGAACACTTCGGTTCGATTCCCGAACTCTCCGCCAACTCTTTGCCAGCCACCGATTCCGAGCTCCGTTTTGCACCGGACTTCGAATCGATCCTGAACGTCTGGGGTCGAACCCCCGGCGCCATAACCAGAAAGGAGATTCGTGTCGGTGTCATGTTAAGTTACTCGAGCACCCGATTCCCGTGCTGCGGCATCTACAACCGAATCCAAGGCCAACTTCAGTCACTCGGGCTGCTCCATTCGCCGGACGTGAAACTGATCGGAGTTGTGGAACCTGCCTCGACGCAACACGGAATTATCAAGCATCGCTTCGTGACTATGAGCTGAGCGGCGGACTGATCGAAGCGATGGACAACGAAGGACTTTCGACCCTTGATGTGCTGATGGTGGGCAATATGTTCCAGGTCTCGCCTTCGGCTGCACGGTCCATACGGCTCGCAGTTGAAAGCGGGACCGGACTGCTGAACGAAGGGTGGTCAGGGGCTGCGACCCGCTGCCCGACAGAACCCAACTGGCCGACTAACTTCAGTGACGATCTGGCGGCGATCACGCTCTCGGAGGGACCGGGGTACAGCTATCACCATGGTCCGCGCTGCGGCGGTTCGATCCTGGCACGGGTGCGAAATGAACATTGCCTCCTGCCGGGATTGCGCGCTGGCGACCGACTTTACGTCTCCGCCTGTGGCCCGGTCTTGCCGCTCCTTCCGGCAGCACAGGTGCTGATTGAGAAGCAAATTCTGATCGCTCGCGATCTACATCAGATTCCCTCGCGCGGGGACGCCCGTATGCCGGCGTTTACGGTGGGAAGCCTTGGCCGCGGGCGCGTGATCCTGTCCAGCCTCGGTCTTCTCCGCGAGCTTGTTTTGCGGATTGACACGCCGACTACCTTCATGCTCGATCTGCTGAACTGGCTCGCCATGCCCAGGCGGCAATGAATATGCCCAGGCGTCTCAAGGCGATCGCATCTGAAGTTCGCAAAAGGTTAGGTTGCGCCCTGGCGATCCAGTTGCTATAGAGACGTATCGGTCGCAAAGCTTCGCTGTTTTTCAAATTGTCACGAAGCTAGCGGAGCTTGAGCATGGACGCACAATCGACCGCACAAGTGTTGCGCTTCAATCCTTAATTCGCCATCTGGACGCGATCCTGAGCGTTCCGGCTGGATAACCGCGTTTCCCGGCGATCGTCACTTCGATGTTTCACCCCCGCGCTGTCGGCGCAATAGGCTGGAGACTTGTCGTACTCGCGGCCGGGTGTGCCTTCGTAGAGGATCCAGTGTGGACTCGCAGCGTTGTGAAGTGTCATCAGGGCGTGAACGGGATGAAACACCCGATCGGCAGTCCACTCCCTGTTGGCGGATCGAATGGCGATGCGAAAATCGCCAGATATTCTGAGCAATTGAACCAACTGCGCAAAAATGATCGTTGGATGCGCGATTCTTCAATCCCTCGGTCGTACTGCCGCCGCGACGGCGGGTAAGCTACCAGGCGATACCTACCGGGAGACAAGAACGATGCCAGCCTGCCGTTCTGCATTTGTGCTCATCCTCGGCACGCTTGTTCTGGCTGCATTTGCTGACACGCCAGCAACCCAGCCCACACGCGTTCAGGGATTGGTTCGCATCCTGTGCATTGGTGATTCGATCACGCAAGGCGGAAAACGCGATCGCCAGGAGTACACCTATCGTTATCCGCTCTTCAAGATGCTGACCGATGCCGGTACGACATTTGACTTCATTGGATCGACGCAGAAGGGTCTTCACCCGGATGCGACATGGCCTGACTACAAGGGCAAACCGTTCGATCCCGATCACGAAGGCCACTACGGGTGGAAGACCGCCAAAGTGCGGGACAATCTGGCCGACTGGATGAAGACCTATCCAGCGCCGGCGGACATTGTGCTGATTCACCTGGGCACGAATGACCAGAAATCGGACAACATCGAACGGGACATTGCCCAACCGATTGCCGACATGATCAAGATGCTTCGCGACGCCAATCCTCGCGTTGTGGTACTCGTGGGACATCTCAACTTCAATGACGGGGCCGCCCTGAAGATTCGCCCGATCGTTCAGAAGATGGCGGATGATCAGAGCACCCCTACATCTCCGGTTTTGACCGTGAATCACTACAAGGGCTGGAACGAAAAACCACGTCAGGACGATTCAGACACTTTCGACTGGGCGCACCCGAATCCACGCGGCCAGCAAAAGATGGCCGAAAAATGGTTCGAGGCGATGAAGCCCTATCTGCCAAAGATCGAGGGTCCAAAGTGATCGTCGCGCAATGACCAGACCTGAGTCGAACATCGTCGCCACCGCCGATCGCCGGGCTGCGCCGCTCGTGGGCATCCAAATCGCTCCGACCGATCTGCTTGATTCAGGCGTTGATGAATGCCTCGATTTCCTTCAAGAGACGGCGGGCATCGACGCGATCTTTTGCTACAGCCAAACGTACCATTTGGGCGAATCGCCCCCGAACGTGCTTGCGACCGACCATCCTTACCCGCCACGGCCGGAAACCGGGAGGCGACTTCCGCGCCTGTGGGTACGTCTTCCGCAGGCGGCGTTCGCCGATCTGTCGGTCCAGCATGAGCCGGTGGATGTAACGCAAGAGTTCGCCGAACGTGATGCTTTTGCCGAGGCGATCGATCGCTGTGCACGCCGCGGTGTGCGTGTATACGCACGATTTCTTGAGGCTGGCATGAACCGCGCCGCCCGTATACCGGGCTACGCGACAGTTGCCGCGAAGAACCTGGACGGGTCTGCATCGCACGGACCCTGCTGGAACCATCCGGATTATCGCGAATGGCTGGCGCGAACTGTTCTAGAGATGCTCCGCATCTATCCGCTTGACGGCGTGCAGTACGGCGCCGAGCGCGTCGGTTCGCTTTCCGAGGTGCTGTTTCGGGGTTGGCCGGCGTCGTGCTTCTGCGAGCACTGCAAGAAACGTTGTCGTGATGCGGGGATCGATGTCTCTCGTGTCGCGGCGGGTTTCAATGAACTCTCCAGTGCAAAAATATACACCGCACCGCCCGGGGGCATGGTGATCGCCGTGCTCTCGGTGATGTTCCGTTACCCCGAGTTGCTTGCGTTCTATCGGTTGTGGCTGCAGGCTGATGCGGAAATCCACAAGCTGATCTACGATGCTGCCAAGTCGGTGCGTCCAGCAGCCGAGATCGGTCAGCATGTCGATCATCAGCGTTCCAGCTGGGATCCGCTGTTTCGGGCTGCGATGCCATACGCGGAGATGGCAACTCACAACGACTTCATCAAACCGATCGTCTACCACGACGTTCTCGGCCCGCGGCTTCGCGAATGGGTGATCGATCCGATGCAGGCTCGGGTATTGCGCGATCTATCGCACGAGCAGGCACTCGCACTTTTCTACCCACTATTCGGACACGACGCTTCCTGTGAGCCGTCGTACGCGAAACTGCGTGAACGCGGCCTGTCGAGCGGGTATGTCTATCGCGAAACGCGACGGTGCGTCGACGAAGTTGCCGGTCAGGCACGCGTTTACGCTGGGATCGGACTGGACGTACCACACTATGTCGAAGGCGGGATGATGCCCGTACACAGCAACCCAGCCGGTGTATACGAGGCGACATGCCGAGCGCTGGACGCTGGTGCTTCCGGCGTGATCGCGTCTCGGGAGCTTCGCGAGATATCCAGACGTTCGCTAAGGGCCTTTGGACAAGCCGCCGCATCAAAGGGGAGTGTATCGACATGAGCACGAGCCGATCTGTGCATTCGGGTTCACTCCGCGTGGCTATCGTCGGCTGTGGCCATGTCGGAATCGCGGAGCATCTGCCCGCGATTCGCAAGGCGGGTGGAGAGGTTGTCGCACTCGTCGACTCGCGTCAACAGATGGTGCAGGAGGCAGCGCGGATGTACCACGTCCCAGTCGCTTTGGAGGACGTCGATACGTTGCTTCAGAACGTGGACGTCGACGTGGTGGCGATTAGCACGCCTTCCGATTCACATCGCGAACTTGCACTAAGATGCATTTCTGCGGGCAAGCACCTGTACCTTGAGAAGCCGCCGACTCGGAACGCAACGGAAATCGCCGAAGTGGTGGCAGCGGCCAGGGCTGCGGGCGTGTGCATGATCGCAGGATCGAATCACCCGTACCGCGAGAACGTCGCTCATCTTCGCCAGCGGATCGCCGCAGGTGAACTGGGCAGCATCTATGCGATTGACTGCTTCAAGCTTCGCCGAACTGCTTGCCCAACCGATCGGGGCACGGAGGAATATGATCAGGGCGTCTGTTTCTATTCCAGCGTCCACCGCCTCGATGTCGCGCTGTACCTTCTGGACGCGCCTGATCCAGAGTTCGTCGTCGCACGGCGCTACAACCACTTCACGCTCGAAAAATCGCAGGCGGACGGCGTCCGATCGCCGAGCGGGCGTGTCGAGGACTCGATCATTGCGACGATCCACTTCCGCGGCGGCTGCACGCTGACGCTGCGCGATATTCACTCCGCCCACATGCTCGAGCCGAACGACATGCAGTGCTGGTTCGGTGAAATGAGCATCTTCGGCACGCGCGGCGGTGCCACGCTCCATCCATTGACAATCTACCGTACCGACCACAACGGTGCTCAGGCGATCGAGATCCCCGCCGTCAACAACGATCTTCACGCCAGCCATCATCCTGCCTACGTTCGACTTTTTGACTGGATTCGTGGCGGCCCCGCCCCCGAGGCAGTGGCCAGCCGCCCCGTCCTTCTCATGAAACTGATAGACGCGATCTATGATTCTGCGCGTCAAAATGGAGCACAAATACGAATCGAGCAGTCGATAAATCGAATAGGGACCAGCAGTTAACGAAAAAAGCTTTTCCGAATCTCCTCCTCTCCGCTTCGTTTTCCTTGTCTCCGCCTTTACTTTTGGCCAGACCATAGTTTACCCCAAACACCTCTCTGTTTTTTTCCATTTGTCCCGATTGCTGCCTCTGACCCTGCGCCATTTCTGCACCGCAATACGATTGGCGGCGCCCAAATCGCCGTAGTTAATTGTTCGAATTTTTGACTGTCGTGTCAGTGCGCCTGACCGGGTCCATTGTCACTCCCAACCAAGGAGCAATTTATGTCGTCGCCCCCAAATCCGCACCCGATTTCTCCTGAAAACGGACCGACGGCCGAGCTGCGTTTGCGGGCGGTCCAGTTTTCGAGGAAATTAGGAATGCTGATCGCCGACGAAGTTCAGAAAAAATTCGAGTGACGGCCGCGCCCTATGCAGCGTAGACAAACGTTCAGATCGGCGGCTTCGCGAACCCCGATTGCATGCCGACTACCACTGGGGATGGCTCAGCAGACAACTGTCCGGGATGCTCGAAGACTTCATGCGGTCAATTAACGATCCACTCGATCGAAATCATGGCCCCTGGGGGAAGGTCAACGGTTGATCCGCTGGCGAAGTCGATCAGCTTGCCTTCGGTAATGGTGACCTGTGGCCTATCCTTCGCCCAATCGAGTTCGTTAGTATTTTCGAGGCCGGGCGAATCGACTAGCCAAGTGGTCGGCGGGCCAGCGGGCTTTCCGTCGAACTCGATTGCGACTGTCTGCGTCTGTCGCGGGTCGGCACTGACCAGGATCAGCCCGCGGCGCTTGCCTTCGATAAAGCCATAGCTGTGGAGGCGCGGTACGTCCTTAACGGTCAGTTCTTTGGGATCACGGCTCGGGCCGTATCCGGCACCGAACTTATTGGTGACAGAGAACTTCCGGTCGGGTGTCTGCTGGGTTTCGACCAGATCACCGCCGATGACTTCGTTGGCGACCCGAATTGCCAGGAACCTTGGACGGTATCGGCGGGCACTGTCGTCGCCGATGTTGAGGATTCC
>JBGSMH010000182.1:0-3676 GCA_041740275.1 Phycisphaerae bacterium | reverse complement strand
CTTTTTCTCGATCGGTTTTTTCTTGACAGGATCAAGATAGCGTAATAGAGTTGTTTGCGTCAAGCGTGTGACGCAAAACAATCGGACTCGCGGCCGGCGGGGTCGCAACATGTCAGTCCGGGGCGTCGAGCTGGATGGATCGAGGGCAATCAGCCCTCAAAAACAATCGAGGGCAAGTGCTCTCAAGTAGAGGAGAAACGGTATGAACAAGTCTCAATTCGTATTGGCGTCACTGGTTCTGGGTACTGCCGCCGCTTCAACGTCGTCGGCAGCGTTTGTGACCGAGTATTTCAACGACTACGGCCCGGGCTCGGGTGGAACAAGTAGCAGCAGCGACGATGTTGACTTGGTGGGCCTTAATGGCGGAAGCGGTTGGAGCGGTGCTTGGGCGGGAAGTACCGGTCCCGAATACTATTCGGGCACGCCCGATGGAGACAATTCGAACTTCCCGTACGTCAATGGCCTGATCTTCGCGAATGCAGGCTACGACAATACCGCCAATCAGACCACGCGGGCAGACGATGGTCTTGCCCGGTATCAGCAAGGAGCGTCAGCCAGTGGCAGCCCGATCCTGAGCAGGGTCGCAACCCGGCCATTCAATGCACTAACAGGGACTATTTGGGTCAGCGCCCTTGCCCAGCAGAGCGGAACGCAGGGGGAAGTGCTTCTGTATTTGGACAATCCGGCTAATGACTACATCGGCTTTCGTCGAAACGACGACGGCAATAGCGGAACCACCGATCCGATTGTCCCCGTCATAGCGGTGAACAGTGTGCAAGAGGCCGCATCCAACGACAATGCCATCACTCAAGGCGCGCTCTATCTTCTGATCGCCAAAATCGAAATCGATGTCGACGGCACGAACGATAGCTTGAAATTCTGGGCCAAGTCTGCTTCGCAGGATATTTCCAACGAGGTAGCTTTGGGCACTCCCCTGTACACCAAGAGCGGCATGGACATTTTTGAGTCGTCAATGGACGGAATCGGTGCGGCATTCCTGATCAATGGCTCGCGCATGGACGCTATCCGTATCAGCAACGATGCCGATGCGTATGACAAGGTCGTCAGCGTTCCCGAACCCGCTTCACTCGGGCTGTTGGCACTCAGCGGCCTGGCGATGCTGCGTCGTCGTCGCTAAGTGCTGGGTGAGTTGTGATATTCGGTCCTTGCGGGGCTGATCTCCAGCCCCGCAAGGGCGTTTCTGGCGGATTTATCGAGGAGTTGTAACTTGAAAAAAACGGCATTCACCCTGGTCGAATTGCTGGTCGTGATCGGCATCATCGCATTGCTGATCGCCGTCCTCCTGCCCGCGCTCAAGAAAGCCCGGGAGGCCGCCCGTAGCGTGGCTTGCCTGAGCAACCTACGGCAAATCCACCTGATCCTCCATGCCTCCATCCTGCCGGAGAATGAATACCGTTACCCGTATGGGCAGGTGAGTGCCAAGCCGCAGTATCTGAAGATGATCGCCGACAAGGCACCGGTGACATCAAAGGATATCCGACGCAGCGTTCTGGTATGTCCTTCAGATATCGCCGAAGACCTCCCGCGCGTAAGCCAGGCGTATTCCGGGCCTTGGGGCTCCAAGCTTTATCACAGCTACGCGGGCAATCTGGTGCTCTTCCGCAAGATCCTCCCCGACCGCGATCCGCCCGACCGACGACGTCTCAGTGAGGTCCGCCGCGCCACTGAGACGTTTGAATTGACCGATGGCGTCAATCGTGGAATGGAGCCTTCCAACCAAAGCTTCTACTCCCAGCACCGCACCGGCAGCAATTTCGTGTTCGTCGATGGACACGCCGAATGGATCGATCTGGGCGTTCCCAATGGGATCAGCACGCAAGGCTACGGATTCAAACCGTTTCCGACCGATCAGGACAAGTTCCCGTGGCTGCCCAAGCATTGATTTTGTCGATTCCCATATGTGCTTTGTTTTGCGCGATTGGGATAGACTAGCTAAAAGTGCTATTGCCCTGAGGTCCAGCGATGTGGTTCGCAAAAAGTAAACTCGAACACGCCCGTTTTCAGTGGAATCGCCTTGTTGTTGTGCTCTGTCTGCTCACGGCAACGACAACGCTACTGGCCGAAGACAAACCCGCACCCGTCAACGCCAAAAGCGTCAGCCAATTCGGCATCACCTGGACTTTCGACCGCGAATACCCGACCGGCCAGTTCGTCAACGGCGATCACTGGGTTGTCGGCCCGGTGTCCATCGTCAAGATCGACCCGCCTTCGATCAAGCAGGAGGGCGGCCGCATCGTGAACGGTTCGATGCTCAACCCGACGATCGGCCCCAACGCCGGCTTCGACACCAAGCCCAAGGAAGCCAACTACGACGCCAGTCTGAATGTCGCGTTCGAACTGAGCGAACAGAAGCCGCTGACCGTCCAGCCGGGCTCCAGCCTGCTGTCTTCGATCAGCCTTGCCACCCCCGAGCAAGGCGGCCGAACGCTTGAGACTGTCGCGATCCTCACCGTCTTGGATGCCGCACCACCCGCCGACGCGTTTCGTCCGCAATACATGGCCGGAGCGAAAACGATCCATCGGATGTCGCAGGTCGATCTGAAACGTCTGCCTCAACTGGCGGTGGCTGGAAACGCGCCGACTTGGGAAGACGTCAACCAACCGCTGGAAAGACCCGCGATTGATTTTGTGCCCAGCTTCGGACGGGAACGAATCGCGCCCAAACTACACGGGGCTCCGTACGGCAGGGATGTGTCAAAGCAGGTCGGCCGTGCGTCGTTGATGCTCATCGCGGATTTTCCGCCCGAGCAGAAGCGCGATACCGCCATTCGGCTCATCCAGCGCGGCATTGATCTGTATGGCATCTTCTGCGACTGGCGAGACCATCCCGGCGAGCGCCGATTTCCCTGGCCTTCAGATGGTGGACACAACAGCGGTCGAAAATGGCCGATGATTTTTGCAGGGCACATGCTCGGCGACGAAGGAATGAAATCGGTCGGCAAGACAGGCAAGGGCTTGTTCCATGAAGACGCCCAGACCGTCTACATCACCGCCGAACACGTCGAGGCGACCCACAGCGACAAATGGAATCCCCCCTATGGCGGCAAACGCGGCAAGCAACCGTACAGCAAGGAAATGATCGGTATGCCCGAATGGGTGGGTAACCATCAGCCGGACCGCGCCAACGCCTTCTGGTCCGGCCATCCCTATCGTCTGGGCGGCAATCATAACGCCTTCCACGGCATGGCTTTGGCGGTGCTGGCGATGGACCTGAAAAAGGAATGGAACCACGACGCCTGGTTTGATTTTATGACGCGATATATCGCGATCATGTCCGGCAAGCCCGACCCGTTCGCCGCGATCCTCGGCTACCAGCCGGTCGAAGGATCGACCAAGGAAGGCGGCTTCGAGGCCTGGCAACTGCACTGGGACAAATGGTCCTACGACATGTGGTCTGCGCATCAAGACAAGTTCTACAAACTGCCCACGCGTTCCGATCTGACGCCAAAGAACTGATCACTTTCGCCAAGTGGATCATCACCACGACGGGACAACTGCCTGCCGCCAATCACGAGCTGTTGTAACGCTTTGAAAATGTCACCTGTTTTGACGCAATGAAAATGTCACCGATCAGCCCGCTTTCCGCAACACCGGGGAGGGCTGTTTCAACCCCGATTTGCTCACTATCCGGATCTGCTGAGCCTTCGTCGGCTTA
>JBGSMH010000181.1:0-13655 GCA_041740275.1 Phycisphaerae bacterium | reverse complement strand
CTGACCGCCCAAAGCTGGCCTCCCGGCTCACTCGGCATAAAGTCCTATTCGTTATCTGCGCATGGCATACGATGGTCACATCCTCTGCAGGAAGTGTCGACGCGAGCTGTACCTCGGAAAGTACAAGGAAGGTCGGTTCTGGCCCGGCAAGGAGACCCACGAGCAGCTCAAACTGGGCATCGCGCAGTTCATTGAAGAGCATTTCGCCCACGGTGATGTGGTCGTGATGGGCGACGGCCCCTACGAGCGTTACCTCGATTCTTGCCCGTCAATCGAATGGCCGGTGACCGTCTTCGTCGAAGCAACGCATGACGGCAGGATCAAGCTTGTCGAGCAACCGACGGCGATGCGGGGATAACCCCGCCGACTATGAACCCCGCCCCGCGTCAAGCGGGAAGCCCTCGCGCGGGCGCTTTTCTACACCGGTCTTTTCCTTCTTAAGACGCATTTCACCAAGCCCCCATCCCAAAGACCCAAGCCCTACTGGAAAAGCATCGCGTTTGCCGACACACTGGTAGTACGCATGGCGATCGACTATTCACGCATCCATCGGCTGTTACGGATCATGACGCTCATCCAGGGCAGTCACGGGTGGACCGCGGCCCGGCTAGCGGGCGAATGCAAGGTCACCCCGCGCACCATCTATCGTGACATGGATATCCTCTCTTCTGCGGGCATCCCGTACTTCTATGATGAGCAAAAGAGGTGCTACGGCATCGCCAGGGATTTCTTCATGCCGCCGGTGCAACTGACGCTGGAGGAATCGCTGGCGTTGGTGGCGCTGGGCGAGCATGTGGCACAGAGTGAGCAGGTGCCCTTCACTCGGGCCGGTGGAAAAGCGGTCGAGAAGATTCGCGGACTGCTGCCTGCGGGGATTCGCGATGAGATCGAGAAGATCGCCGGGCATGTGACGATCAAGCTGTCGCCGGTCAATCCGCCCGAAGGAACGCAGGATGTGTATGAGACGGTCCGCAAAGCATTGTCGCAGCGGCAGATGCTCAAGTGCGCGTACGAATCGGTCAGTAACAACGGCAACGGCAGTGGCAGTGGGAAAGGTCGCGACAGCAGCAACGGGCCGTTTCTGTTCAAGCCCTACACGCTGTTCTTCAGCCAGCGGGCGTGGTACGTCGTCGGGCATCATGGCGGGCGAAACGAAGTGCGGTGTCTGAAGCTGAACCGCTTTTCCAGCCTGAAACTGACCGAAACACGCTATACTATCCCGAAGAACTTCACACTCGCGAGCCATCTGGGCAATGCGTGGCGGATGATAAGGGGGAAGAAACGCTACGATGTGGAGTTGGTCTTCGACGCGGCGTTTGCCGAGACGGTGGCCGACACGCATTGGCACGCGACGCAGCAGGTGGAATGGAATGATGATGGGTCGCTGGTGTTTAGGTGCAGTGTGGATGGCTTGGAAGAGATCGTCTGGTGGGTGCTGAGCATGGGCCCGCATTGTCGGGTGAATAAGCCGGACGAATTGAAGAAGCACGTGCGCGAATTGTCCGAGCAGATGACGCGGCTATACGCGAAACCGGACAGGGGTAAGAAGGCTTGATGAGAGTGTTGAAGGACGAGGCTCGATCGCTCCGCCAACCGTTGCGGCAGTTGCATCGGTCCGTCCGCGCGAATCGGCCGATCAGTTGGCCTAACTTTAGACGGTTGGCGATGCGGTTTGGGTGTGAGAACGATCCTATCCTGCGGACGATTTACAGCCGCGCGTGCGCGGCATAGATGCGACGCAGTCTGAATCGTCTCACGCCATCATTTTGCGCAGGACGGTCTGCAGGATGCCGCCGTTGCGGTAGTAGTCGATCTCGACGGGGGTGTCGATGCGGCAGGTGGTTTCGAAGGTGATGTCACCGGCTTTGACGGTCACGGTCTGCCCGGGCTTGAGATTCTCGTCGATGTCGATCTCAAAGACCTCGTGCCCGGTCAGGCCAAGCGATTGGCGGGTCTGCCCCCGCTTGTAGACCAGCGGCAGGATGCCCATGCCGACCAGATTGCTGCGATGGATGCGCTCGAAGGACTCGGCGATGACCGCCTTGACGCCCAGCAGCATCGTCCCTTTGGCGGCCCAGTCGCGGGACGATCCCATGCCGTAATCCTTACCCGCCAGCACGACCAGCGGGATGTTGTTCTTCTTGTATTCGACGGAGGCGTCGTAGATCGGCATGACGGTGTTGGTCAGCAGGTTGGTGGTGACGCCGCCTTCGGTGCCGGGTGCCAGTTCGTTTTTCAGGCGGATGTTGGCAAACGTGCCACGGACCATGACCTGATCCCCGCCGCGACGGGCACCGTATTGGTTGAAGTCGGCGACTTTCACGCCGTTGTCCATCAGGTATTTGCCCGCCGGGGAATCCTTCTTGATGTTGCCTGCAGGGGAGATGTGGTCGGTCGTCACGCTATCGGAAACCATCACCAAAACCCGCGCGCCGCGGATCGGCTTGATCGACAATTCGCGCGTCGCCAGGTCATCGAAGAATGGCGGGTTTTGGATGTAAGTGCTGGTTGGGTTCCAGTCGAAGGTCTCGCCGCCTTTGACGGGGATGGCGTTCCACTGGTCGTTCTTCTCACCGACGCCCGTGTACTGATTGACGAACATGGTTGGCGCGATGCTGGAGGCGATCGAGTCGTTGACCTCCTGCTGGGTCGGCCAGATGTCGCGGAGCATGACGGGCTTGCCGTTCTTGTCATTACCGATCGGATCGGTGGTGAAGTCGATGTCGATATTGCCCGCCAACGCATACGCGACCACCAGCGGCGGCGATGCGAGGTAGTTGGCTTTGACGTGCGGATTGACGCGGCCTTCAAAGTTGCGATTGCCCGACAGCACCGACACGGCAACCAGCGACTCCTTATCGATCACGCTTGAGATATGCTCCGGCAGCGGACCCGAGTTGCCGATGCAGGTCGTACAGCCGTACCCGACGGTATTAAAGCCGAGTTGGTCCAGATAGACATTCAATCCCGAACTCTCGTAATAATCAGTGACGACGCGCGAGCCCGGAGCCAGCGAGGTCTTCACATGCGGCTTGACGCTCAAACCCTTTTCGACCGCTTTTTTTGCCAGCAGACCGGCGGCGAGCATGACAGAGGGATTGCTGGTGTTGGTGCAACTGGTGATGGCGGCGATCACGACGTCGCCGTGCGAGACATCAATGCCCGCACTGGTGCGGGTGGGCTTTGATCCGGGTTCGGCATCGGGAAAATTGGCGATGTACGAATCGCGCACTTTGGACAATTCAACCCGATCCTGCGGACGCTTGGGCCCGGCGAGGCTCGGTTCGACCGTCGATAGATCCAACTCCAGCGTATCCGTGAAGATCGGAACGACGCTGTCATCGCGCCACATGCCCTGCTCTTTGGCGTAACGTTCGACCAGATCGATCTGCCCCGCTTCGCGTCCGGTCAGACGCAGGTAGGACAGCGTCTGCTCGTCGATGGGGAAGAAGCCAATTGTCGCACCGTATTCCGGTGCCATGTTGGCGATCGTCGCCCGGTCGGCCAGCGACATCGACGCCAGGCCCGATCCATAGAACTCGACAAACTTCTCCACCACGCCCTTTTTGCGCAGGATTTCGGTGATGCGAAGCACCAGATCGGTCGCGGTCGCGCCCTCGCGCAGGCTGCCGGTGAGTTTGAAGCCGATGACTTCAGGGGTGACGATATAGATCGGCTGACCGAGCATGCACGCCTCGGCCTCGATCCCGCCCACGCCCCAGCCGACGACGCCCAGGCCGTTGATCATCGTCGTGTGACTGTCGGTGCCGACCAGCGTATCGGGGAACGCCACGCCATCGCGGGTCCAGACGACCTTGGCCAGGTGTTCCAGATTGATCTGGTGAACGATCCCGCGTCCCGGCGGGACGACGCCGAAGTTCTTGAACGCACGCTGCCCCCATTTGAGAAACTCATATCGCTCGATATTGCGTTCAAACTCGCGCTTTTCGTTGTTGAATAGCGACAGCGGGCTGGCGTACTCGTCGACTTGCACGGAGTGGTCGATGACCAGATCAACCGGGACCAGCGGGTTGATCCGCTGCGGGTCGCCGCCCATCTTTTTCATCGCATCGCGCATCGCCGCCAGATCGACCACGCAGGGCACGCCGGTGAAGTCCTGCAAAATCACCCGGGCGACTTTGAACGGCACTTCCTTGTTGCCGACCGATTTGGCGTTGTAGTTCAGCAGGTTATTCACATCCGCGTCGGCGACGACGAAGTTGTCGTGATTGCGGAGCGTGCTTTCCAGCAGCACCTTGATGCTGATCGGCAGTTTGGACGTATCGCCCAACGCCGCGAGCTTGTAATAAGCCAGATCGCCGGCTTTGGTGGAAAGGATGGATCGTGCGCCAAATGCGTTGTCGTTAGCCATGTGATGTCATTCCTCGGGTTTACGCGGTTGATCTTAGACATTTACCCGGCTGTCTCAAGCGAAGCTGGCAATTGCTTCCTGACCGGCGCGGGCTAAACTCGCGGGCGTGGGCGGCGTGCCTGCGAATTATGGAACAGCCAGTTGGCTCCATTTCATCGAACCCCAACGAACCGCGTTCGCCTGACGGACGCGAAAAGTTCACCGCCGAGGAATTGGCGGTGGTGATGTCGCATTTTGACATCGGGGTGATCGATTCGGTGGTCGAGTTTCCGCGTGGCAGCCGTAAGGCGCCGAAGCTGGCGATCGTCGCCGAGCATGGCAAGTATCTACTCAAACGCCGCGCTCGAGGCCGCGACGATGCGTTCAAGGTCGCATTTTGTCATCAGATTCAGTTGTATCTGATGAACAAACAATTCCCCCTGCCGCACCTGATCGGGACGAAAAAGGACAACAATTCCCTCCTGCAATGGCGAGGCGGGATTTACGAGTTGTTCGAATACATCCCCGGACAAAATTACCCGCAAACGCTCGAGGCCACGTTCGATTCGGGCCGCATCCTTGCGCTATATCACAAGCTGCTGGAGACGTTTGAGTCGCAATATTCGCCGCCGATGGGCAGCTATCACATGGCACCGTCGGTTGAGGCCGGATTGCGACAAATCCCCAAAACGTTGGCGCATGTGCCGAACATCACCGAAGTCTGTACGTTTCTGCTGCAAAGCTACAACCACGCCGCCAGCACGGTCGATCGCTGCGGGATCGAGAATTGGCCGAAGCAGATCATCCACGGCGACTGGCATCCGGGGAATATGCTGTTTCGCGATAACCGGGTCGTTGCGGTGATCGACTATGATTCGGCGCGATTATTGCCACGCATTCTCGACATCGCGAATGGTTCGCTGCAGTTCTCCATCCTCGGCGGCGATGAAGATCTGCGAAAATGGCCTGACCATGTGGACGAGACGCGTTTCAAACGTTTTCTCAAGGGCTACGATGAAGTGGTGCTGTTGAGCGAGGCCGAACTGTCGGCGGTGCCGTGGCTGATGATCGAGGCGTTGATCGCTGAGTCGGTCTTCCCCATCGCCGCCACCGGAACCTTCGCCCGCATGGACGGCGGGCAGTTTCTCAACATGGTCATCCGCAAGATCGCCTGGATCCAGAAGCAATCGCAGCACCTGCTGGATCTGGTCAATTCGTAACTTGACATCCCGATCCATTCGACCAAAGCTTCACCATCGAAAGGCACCCCATGTCCGATCTGGCAGTTGTCATTCTCACCGCCCCGCCGACGCCCGAGGCGCGCCCCGGCGCGATGACCAAAATTGATGGCCGAGAGTCTGTCCTGCGCTGTATGGAGATGTTCACGAATCGAGAAGGCGTCGTACAAACGATGGTGGTGATCGATCGCGCCCAGGCCGAAGAAATCAAACGCAAGATCGGCAGCCACCTGGTGTTCATGGGCATCAAACTCATCACCAGCGGATCGACATGGTGGGAGCAATTGGCCGACGCGCAGAAGGCGCTAAAGGACGAATCCAAGCACGTTCTGGTTCACGACGGTGCCTGCCCGGCGGTGTCGTACATCGATCTGGACAACCTGATCGGTAACGCCGGTAAACATCACGCGATCACACTCGCCTGTCCCGTAGACGGGCAGCTGTTGAAAGCACCTTCATTGCCTGGAACAGGTTGGAATGTGGACACTAAGATCGCCAAGCAAATGTATCCCGCGTTGTTCTCGCGGCTTGGTTTTGAGGAAGTTGTCCGCGAGAAAAGGTTGCCCGTTCCGATCGAGATGCTGGAAGGCTCCGAACTCAACGTCCGCTGCGGCAGCCGCGACCCGGCGTACGTCAAAGCGATGATTGGCCTGCTACCCAAACCCAAGACCCGCGCCGCATCATCGCCGTTTGAAGAAGCACAGTGGTGATCGGACGAGTTGGTACCGTCAAGGGACTTAGCGACCGAGCGATTTGATCACGGATTTGACGTCGCCGATCTGCTGGAGCTTTAGGCCGAAGTTTTCACCGACTTTGACGGCCTCGCCCAAGGCGATTGTCTTGTTGTTGATCATCAACTCCAGCGGTTCGTCACTGGCTTTGTTGAACTCCAGAATCGCCCCGACCTGCATCCGCAAAACTTCGGAGCACGGGAACTTTTTCTCGGCGAGTTTGACGATGACCGGGACATTGAGGCGCAAGATGCGATGCACCTCAGCGACTTTGCTGCTGTTGACCGACGATTGGGCTTGTAAAACGGCCATTCCGAGCAGTCCTTTGCTCTTTTATCGGCATCGGTGTGGGCGGGCAATGAGAAATTGGGTTAGCGGCGGGCAGGTTTGCCCGCGATTGCTTCCCAATATCCGAACTACTCCGCTTTTTTGATCAGCAAGCTGGCGTTGTGTCCGCCAAAACCGAAGCTGTTGCTCATGGCATAGTTGACGGGCGTCTGACGAGCCGTCTTGGGGACATAATCCAGATCGCACTCATCATCGGGTTCGTCCAGATTGATCGTCGGGGGAACCAGATCTTTGTAGACCGCGAGTGTGGTGAAGATCGCTTCGATCCCGCCGCTGGCACCGAGGAGGTGGCCGAGTTGGCTTTTGGTCGAGCTGATCATCAATTTGCGGGCATGGTCGCCAAACGTGCGTTTAACCGCCTTGGTTTCGGCGATATCACCCAAATGGGTGCTGGTCCCGTGGGCGTTGATGTATTGGATCTTGTCAGGGCTGACCCCGGCGTCGATCAACGCCAGTTCCATCGCACGGGCGGCACCGGCACCGTCTTCGCAAGGGGCGGTGATGTGGTTGGCGTCGGCACTCATGCCATAGCCCAGCAGTTCGCCGTAGATGCGGGCGCCACGCTTTTTGGCATGTTCGTATTCTTCGAGAACCACGACCCCAGCGCCTTCGCCCATGACAAAACCGTCGCGGTCTTTATCCCAGGGTCGGCTGGCTTGTTCGGGGGCGTCGTTGCGGGTCGATAGCGCCCGGGCCGCGACAAAACTGCCCATCCCGACACGACAAAGTGCCGCTTCCGATCCCCCGGCGATCATCACGTCGGCGGTATCATGTTCGATCAACCGGGCGGCGTCGCCGATCGCGTTGGATCCGGTCGCACAAGCGGTCACGACCGCAGTATTTGGGCCTTTGAGACCAAACAGGATCGACACATTCCCACTGGCGGCGTTCACCATCAGGCGCGGGACAGTGAATGGGCTGACGCGCGACACGCCGCGTGCAGCAAGAATCGCGCACTGTTCTTCAAGGGTTTCGATCCCGCCGATGCCAGAACCGATGACCACGCCACAGCGGAAACCGTCTTCGGTCTTGAAATCGATCCCCGAATCTTTCACCGCAGAGAGCGAGGCCGCCATGCCGAACTGGGCAAAGCGGTCAAGCCGCTTGGCTTCCTTGACGTCGATCCCGTAGCTACTGACGCTGAAGTTGGTGCATTCCCCGCCGATGCGGACGGGAAAATCGGAGAAATCGAATCGCGTAATGGGACGAATGCCGCTCTTTCCAGCACAGATCGCGTCCCACACCCCATCAACGGTCTCGCCTAGCGACGTGACCAGTCCCAGCCCGGTAATTACTACACGGCGTTGTTTCATGGCAAAGTCCGCATGCCTGCTGCCGATTGCCAATAGATGCGCGGTGCCTGCACCGGCGAATCACTTCGACAGTCGGCCATCGTACAACGGCAATTATTTGGTTCCGTGTTCCTTGATGTAGTCGATCGCTTGCCCGACGGTCTGGATTTTCTCCGCCTCTTCGTCGGGGATCGACAACTCGAACTCGTCTTCGAACTCCATGACCAGTTCGACAGTGTCGAGCGAGTCAGCGTTCAGATCGTTGATAAAATGGGTTTCTCGGGTGATTTCACCCTTATCCACACCCATTTGTTCGCTGACAATTTCAATGACTTTTGTTTCGATTTCGTCCATGATGCTATCCACCTCACCTAAGCAGGTTTCTGGACCACCCGGTCCAAGATTGGGCAGACTATAGCGGTCGAAGAGTGTTTTGCAAATAAGGAAGACACCTCCCGTACGGTTGGTAATCAAGTGTCGAGATGTCCGTCCGACGCTTTTTGCAGCTTTTTGCCAAAAAATCCCGTAGAAGCCTGTAAGGCAGGGGTGCCCTGCGGCTTCTGATATGGGGTGTGGATGCGACAATATGGCAAGCTCGCCGTTTGTAAACGCGGCCTATGATATTGTTTAATCCGAGTCGTTTAGATAAGCTGTTAAAGTTGTACGATCACAGAACGTTGCCCAGACGCGTCGGGATTAGATGCCCGAAATCAGGTTAGACGAGTTATAAATATTTATTTTGACCGCCGACGTTATGTGATCTAGGTTTGCTCTCCCCATTTACGTTGATCTTAGAAAGGACAATGTACCATGATTCGCCGATTTTTTGGTTCAAGCACCAAACCCGTGACCCGAGCTGCACAAGCGACGGTCGAACCCCTCGAAGACCGAAAACTCCTGGCCGCGATCCAGTTGCCCATAATTGGCATAAAGGTCGCCAAGCGAGTCGATGGTGCCGGTGACGCACTGAACAGCAATCGTATTACCATTGCATTTACCAAGACAGTTAGGCTGAACAATGCCAGTCTCATCCGATCCTTTGGCTATGCCAACGACTTGGTCGATCCCAACGCGCAGCGAAAAGTGACCGTCGGAATGACCATTGAGCGCGATCCGGTTGATGGCCGGGTCCTGACGATCACCACTGACCGCCTGATCCGAAAAGGCAGCCGCCTTTTCATTTACGCCGGAGCGGTGACTGATACCAAGGGCAACGATGTGGTCTATGACGGTGCCAACGCCGCCTCGACCATCACCTTCGAGGTTGGACAGAACAAACCTCGCTTCACCCTGTCCAACCGCAATTTCGCACCAACCGACCTGAGCTATGTGACGCGTGACACCTATAACGCTGCCCCGATTCCCACCGTCGCCAGCGTCCAGCCCTCGTCTGTCTCGATCCGCGCCAATCTTGACGCGTTCCTGGCAAATAAGGTGAGCCGCGGGCTGATCACTGCCGCCCAGAAGGTCGCTGCCCTCAATCTCTATGATACCGAAGCCGTCTATGTGCCGGATGCAAACCTGCGTGCGGCTTTGGCGTCGCTATACGGCACGGTCGGTGAACCGGCTATCGCCAGCTATCTGGGCAAGAGCAACACGACCAACAACCGCTACACCACCGTGGCGTTTAGCGCATCGATTGGTTCCAGCGCTCCGATCGCCGAGACTAAGCTTTCGGCGGGCAATCGCTTGTCCGTCGTCGTCCGCCCGACCTTTGCCGGTGAAGATTTCCGCGCCCTCTCGGCGGTTCTGGCGCACGAATCACTCCACCAGGATCTTCCGGGTTCACAGGATCCGTCAGGCACACCGCCCAGTTCACAGGATGAAGAAGTCATCGCCAACACCGTCCAGGCGACGGTCTACATTCAGCAGGCTTTGGTTGACAGCTCGTTCGTCGGAAACGGAACATCACTGGTCAACAAGATCAACGAGCAGGTTATTGCATTGCTCAACTCGGGCAAAGGTCTGTTCCCGTACGGCGGAATCTACAAGGCTCCGGCGCTGACCAACGATGGCAACGTATTCCCGGGTGCCAAGACGGATCCGGGCAGCTTTGGCAATAACACCACAGTCAAGAGCATTGAAGACTGGGTGCGTCGCGAGTACGTCTCCCGCGGCTTCACCGCCGGTGCGACTGCCAGCAATCCCACCGCTCAGGCGATTCTGAAAAACATCGTCGGTCCCACCGGCAACTTCACACTGCTCGGCAACGAAGTGCAGCGGTTCCTCGACACCCGCAACACGATCCTCACCGACCAGACCTATATCCGCGTGGCAACGCTGCTCAAGCTCAACTACTAACCGTAGCCGAGCCGGCAATGACCAATACAAAACGCCCGTCGAGTTCTGCTCGACGGGCGTTTTCTCGTTTTGGTGTTCAATCCTTCGCACTTGGCGAAAGAAACGACCCGCTTAATGCGGGCCTTCGATGCCCAGATCGGCGATGGTAAATAGCGCGTCCATCTCAAACCCCGCCTGCTCGATATTGTGGCGTGCACCTTCGAGTCGATCGATCACGCCAACGATCTTGACGATTTTCGCACCCGCCTCGGTGAGGGTCTTGGCCGCCTCCAGCACGGCCCCGCCGGTAGTGAGGATGTCTTCAACGATCAACACTCGCTCTCCGGGCTCCAGCACGCCCTCCAGCCGCTTGGTCGTGCCATATTCCTTGGCGGCTTTGCGAACCATCACGAACGGCTTGCCCGATTCCATCGATGTCGCCGCCGCCAGGCTGATCGCACCCAACTCCGGGCCCGCGATCCGGTCGATGTCGTCGGTCACGTGCTCGGCAAACCGCTTGCCCAATGCCCTCAGCACATCCGGCTGAGTTTCAAAGCGATATTTGTCGATGTAGTACCGGCTTTTCTTGCCGCTGCGGAGCGTAAACTCCCCGTGCAGGACCGCAAGGCTCTTAATCCGCTCGATCAGCTTCTCTCGTGTCATATCGCAGATGATCGGGATAGGAACACGGATCGTCAAATCTGAAGTCGCCACCGTCGGCGGTTTGGTACGACTACAATGCCAACATGGACGCGATCGTGATCGGTGCCGGGCCCGCAGGGTCAATGGCGGCTGTGCTGCTGGCACGAGCCGGTTGGGGCGTCCGACTGATCGAACAATCGCGCTTCCCCCGCGACAAAGTCTGCGGCGAATGCCTCTCCGCACTTGGGCGATCCGTGCTGAGACAACACGGCCTCGAGTCGTCACTTCTGGAGCAAGGGGCCATCGAACTGACCCACTCCGAGCTTTTTGCGAAAAACGCATCCGTTCGCCTTGATCTGCCCGAACCGATGCTCGGTATCTCGCGAGCATCGCTCGATCAACACCTGCTGGATGCCTCGCAGATCGCGGGTACGACGATCCTTCAGCCTTGGCGGGTTGAACGCATCGAGCCGACCGTCCGCGCGAGGAATCTTCAAGACAACCGCGTTGAGGAATTGGACGCCGACTTCATTCTGCTCGCCGACGGACGCGGGGCACTGATGGGCAACAAGCCGGTGCCCACGGGCGATCTGGGTATAAAAACCCATTTCGTAAATCTGGGTGCCTCACCCAAAACGATCACCCTCTACGCCACTGATGGTTGCTATGGGGGGGTCGCACCGATCGAAGGCGATCGCTGGAACGCGGCGTTTTCAGTGCGGGCGGATCGTGTTAGGACTGCATCGGGCGATATCGATCGCGTGTTTGCCGAGTTGAAGCGGTCCAATCCGACCATGCAAATGCATTTTCGCAACGCCGAGCGTGTGATCGACTGGATCGCCTCGCCGCTACCACGGTATTTGCCCAGCAACGCACCGATGTCACGAATCATTCCCATTGGCAACGCCGCCGCCGCGATCGAACCGATTGGCGGGGAAGGCATGGGCCTGGCGCTACGCAGTGCCGAGTTGGCAGTGGATGCGATCATCTCCGGCACGCTGGAACGGCTTCCTAAGCAATACGCCGCGCTCTGGCAATCGCGAAGCCGATTCTGTCGTCTCGGTGCGATCGCGATGTCCCAGCCGCGCATCGCTTCGATTAGCGTTGATCTGCTCGCCAGCGGCATCGTTCCTCTGCAACCGATCCTCTCGCTGATCGGCAAGTGATAACCCTATCTATGCCTTGACCTGTGTCGCCAGGATGCGTGCGATCGCCTCGCAGATTTCCGTGCGATGTACGCCGTTGAGCGCCAGTGCCAGTTGCGTTTCCATCAGACCATATGGGATTCCGGTATCGAGTCGCTGGCCGTGAACGTGGACGAGCCAGTATTTTTCGGTCTGCTGCCGCAGATGTTCCTGGGCGGCGGTGAGTTGGATCTCGCCTTTTTCGCGAATGTTGTTCTTAATCAGGTACTCAAGACTGTCAAAAATGCCCGGCCCGAAGCAATAAAGCCCAAAATGCGCCAAATAATTCCCCGCAGGCAACCCGCCGGTGACCATGTTCTCGCGGGCGAATTCGATGCTCGGCTTTTCATGGATCAGATCGGCTTTGTAGATGCCTTGATTGGCGTCAATCGGCGTGCCTTTGCAGACCCCAAACAAGTGGAGGAGCCGCTCAAGCGTCGGCTGCACCGCACTGCAGGCGTCGAGCATGTATTGTTCGAAAATCCGGATCAATTGACGTGCGCAGCGGTCTTTGATGTCAGAGATATAAATGTGGTCGCCGAGCATGAGCAGCACGGGCTCGCCATTGGCGAACTTCTTGGCCTGATAGACGGCGTGTCCGAACCCTTCGGGCGTCTCCTGCACTGCAAAATGCAGCCGCTCGCCAAAGGCGTGCAGCTTTTCGGATTCCAAAATCGCCCAATCCTTGCCTCGATACGCCTTGGCTTCCGCATTGTCCATGCGACGGAAATAGTCCCGATAGAAATGCTCCTGCCCCGGCGGAGTGATAATACAGATTTCTTCGATCCCGGCCTCGATCGCTTCTTCTCCGATGATCTGAATGACAGGCTTGGACAAGCCATCACGATCGACAAGCGGGAACATTTCCTTCTTGACCGCGTTGGAGGCCGGATACTGTCGCGTCCCCCGCCCGGCGGCGGTGATGACGGCTTTTCGAACCTTTGCCAATTGATTTCTCCTGTGGGCGAGTCACCGAAGATATGCGCCACGTCCAACTCCGCAAGTGCAGCGAAATTGCTCGTGCGCCAAAAGCGGGTTAGTCTGCGTTCGTGGGTATTCGACTATTGTTTTTGGTCACAGACCTGGAGATCGGCGGAACCCCGCGCGTGGTGCGCGATCTGGCGACGCGATTGAAAGGCGATGACATCTCGCCCACCGTCGCCTGCCTGGCACCATGGGGACCGGTCGCGGGCGAATTGCTGGAAGCGGGTATTCGCGTCGTCGAAATCGGCGCGACTTCCCCCTTCCAGTTACCCCGCGTGGTGCGCGATGTCGTGCGAGTCGCAAGATCGTTCGATGTCATTTTTTCGTTCCTCATGCACGCCAATACCGTCGCGGCGATTTCGTCCGTGTTCGCCCGCGACGTCCGCTATTTGCAGTCAATCCAAACGACCCAACCCGACCCTTCGTGGCATTGGACGATGCAGGGCTTGGTCGAACGCGCCGCCGAGCGGATCGTCGTGCCGTCGGAGTCGGTCGCGATCGCGGCCCAGCGACGCTCGCACATCGCACCCGAGCGAATCACCGTCATCCCCAATGCGATCGACACCGCCAGTTTCATCGCGATGAACTTGTCCCCGTTTGACCAG
>JBGSMH010000180.1:0-3981 GCA_041740275.1 Phycisphaerae bacterium | reverse complement strand
CATTCCGCACGATGATCGCAGGCTGTTTGTGCGTCGGCCGGCCCAGGGCACGGTCGGCGGGCTGGTCGGCCGAAGGTTTGACCCGATCCACCTGGAACTACGCGATATGTCGGTCAGCGGCGTCAGTGGCTATGCCGACCGATCCGTTAACCGAGGCGAAGCGATCATCCTCACCTTCCCGTCCGATGGCGTGACCCGATCGCTCAACGCCCGTGGCAAAATCGTCCGCTGCGAGCCCTCGGCGACCGGATATCGCGTCGCGGTGCAGTTCGATCAATTGCTCGGACAAGCCGCCTGAACACGCTTTGGCATTGCGACGCATCGCCTGCGGTGTTAGACCAACGGGCATGACCGACCCCGCCGCCGTCTTTAATACGCGATTCGCACAGGCGATTGAGCGCCGAATTGGCTTGATCCAACGATCCACCACCGACGCCATCCGGCTTTTTTCTTCGCGTGCCGACGGGTTCGACGGGGTTTTTGTTGATCGCTATGCCGAGGGTGCGGTGCTGATCGAATACGAAGGTCAAACCCCCAAAGGCTTTGACCCCATCTCGGCGGCGGCGGGGGTGTTTGATCTGCTGCGACCGACCGGCCTCAAGGCCGTCTATCACAAACCCTTCGCCCGCGACCGATCCCGCATGGGCGGACAACTGCCCGCCTGTGTGACCGACCCGTCGCCCCTGGTTGGCGAACCGCTGCCCGAATCGCTGCTCATCCGCGAGTACGATTGGACGCTGGAAGTGCGGCTTTACGACGGATTATCAACCGGTCTGTTTCTCGATCAGCGCGAAAACCGCAAGTGGGTAAACCAATGGGTGCGTGATCGGGCCAACAACACCGGATTGCAGGTGCAAGTGCTTAACACCTTCGCCTACACCTGCGCCTTCAGCGTCGCGGCAGCGCAGGCGGGGGCAATCACCGTAAGTGTTGACGTGTCCGGGCGTTATCTCGACTGGGGAAAACGCAATTTTGCCCACAACAACATCGATCCGGCATCGCATCGCTTCGCGAAGATGGATACGTTTGAGTTTATTAGTTACGCGAATCGCAAGGGGATGCGGTTTGATCTGATCGTGCTGGACCCACCGAGCTTTGCGTCGGGAAACAGGAAGAAGGGGATTCGCCCGTGGAGTGCGGTCGCTGACTATGGCCGGCTGGTGAGCGAGGCGGTTGGTGTGCTGACGCCGCGCGGGGTGGTGCTGGCATCGACCAATACGCAGGAGCTTTGTCGCCCCGATCGCCTGCGAAAAGAGGTCGGCAAAACGATCGGCCGCACGCCGAGGTGGGTGGAATTGCCGGAGATGCCCGAAGATTTTGCCCGCGACGAAGACCGCTTCGCCGCCGTCGCGTTTTCGGTCTGACAGTATCCGTTCAAGGGTGTTCTGATCAGGGGGCAAATCCAGTGACGGCACCCATCGGGCCTTCCATGATCAGCAGCACGCCCAGCCACACCTGTGCCGCCAATGCCAGGATCATCGGGACCGCCAGTACGATCAGCAGTCCGACGTTGCGTCGCGCCACTGCCGACGCGACCGCCAGCAGCAGGGCATCCCCGAGCAGCACCGCTCCGACAACCGCGTGGGCAAATCGGCGCGTCACATTCGGTTCGCCCTCGCCCAGTGGGTATGCAATCTCTCGTTGAAGTTTTTCCCAATCCCATGTCCCCTGACTGACCGCCAGGTACCAAATCCCACTGCCGGCAGCGAGGATCAGCAAGAGCAGCGTTAACATCCAGAACCGGCCTGCCCGCACCGGGGGTGTGTGATTGATCGAGACAGTCAATGGGGCAGGGGCGGTGAGGAGTTGGCGCGACTCATTCATCGGCGCGATGTCGTTTGAAAACGCCGCCGCGATGCGTCGGGCGCTGGCGACGTCGTCGATGGTCGCCATATCCACCGGCTGGGCGACGCCTCGGATCGAACACCCCAGACACACACACGCCATCGCCACCGCGAACCCCGCCATCAACGTGTGAACCTGCATCGACTGTAACGCCTGATCGAGCAACTGATCGATGGGTATCGCTGGCATTGAAGTAGGCAGCGAAGTTGCTCCGGTCCCGTGCGGGCCAATCTTGTGAGCGTAGACGATTTCGCCGCCGTGGTGTGCCGCCAGAATCAGCAGGGTGACCGTCAATAATAAAAAGGTCTTAAACCCAATCGAAAGCCGATCCCGCCAGGTATCGGAGAGTGCAATCCATAGTACAACCAACAACATCGACGCCCCGGCCGAAGCGGCGCTCATCCACAGGTGATCGCTGATCGTCTCCGCAGCGGCAGGATCAGTCTCGGCAAGGGCGTTGATCCCCTGCGGAACAACATCGCCAAGGGTGTAAAGGCCGTTAAAAGTAACGGGCACTGCAATGATTGCACCGAGCAGGATCGCCCACCGGCCAAAAAGTCGAAAAGTGGACTTTCTCCACCCTAAAAACGACAACAATTCAACCGCCCCTCCAACGATCAATAGCGCGATCGGGAAGTGAACCAGTGCGATATGCCAGTTGGGTCGGATCAACTCTTCCATTCCGAACATGCTACGCTTATGAGGATCAGACACCAAATCGCGATTCTAAGTCCAATATCGCCAGTTGTTTGCGACAATTTGTCCTGACCCCGAACGTTGTGTTTGGATCGCGCTAAGTTTGTTCAAAGTGTGTAAATATGGATTGAGTACGGATCGATTGCGGATAATCTTGTAAGGGAACGCTTCTTCAAGAAAGCTTCACTTTATGAAAACTCAAACTTTTCCTCACGCTGGCGAAATTCTGATTCACTCTGCGGTGCGTCCACGTCGTGCGACGGAAGTCGCCGGCAAGATGCTGGCCAATGCGGGGTACGATGTCGTGCCCGTGCCGACCACCGAAAAGCTCTTCGATCGCTTGGCCACCTACAAGGCCGAATTACTGGTGCTGGGCGGATCGTCCGAAGACAGCAACATGATCCTTGATCGTTTGGCGACCTTGCCCGATGCACAGCGTCCGCAGCGGGTGGCGATCCTGACCGACGACCTGGCCGCCGACAGCACGCCGCTGAATCGCAAGTTGCCTGGGACCAAGGTCTACCTGCTGGTCACGCCGCTGCACGCGTACGGGCTGCTCAATATCGTCCGCCGCATCCGGCGCAACGGGGCTGTGGCTTCGAATTAAGGGCTGTGTCGCATCGTTGGTCAGATCGCGTATACTCTGCGCGCATGGGTGATTCATCATTTGACATCGTTTCGGAAGTCGACCTGCAGGAGATGGACAACGCCGTCAATCAGGCGATCAAAGAAGTCATTACCCGCTACGACTTTCGCGGCACCGCCGCCAGTATTTCAGAACTGAATCGCAAGGACAAGGAGCTGACCCTCACCGCCGACGCGGACAAGCAACTTGATGCGGTCAAACAGGTGCTGATTGCCAAGATGATCAAGCGAGGCGTCGATCCCAAAATCCTCGATTACCAGA
The DNA here is from genome assembly GCA_041740275.1 of Phycisphaerae bacterium. GTDB lineage: Bacteria > Planctomycetota > Phycisphaerae > Tepidisphaerales > Tepidisphaeraceae > BPJO01. The sequence continues at coordinate 533 of JBGSMH010000180.1, read as the reverse complement.
AACTCGAACCCGCCACCCACAGTTCGGTTCGTCAAAAGGTGAAACTGAAGGAAGGGATCGACAAAGAGACCAGCAAGTCGATCCAGAAGTCGATCAAAGAGTTGAAGCTGAAGGTCAACGCGTCAATCCAGGGCGATGCACTGCGCGTCAGTGGTGCCAAGAAAGACGACCTGCAAGCGGTCATCCAGTACCTCAAGGCCAACCCGCCCGAAGTGCCGCTTCAATTCAAGAACTTCCGCTAATCGCACCGGCTCACCAAACGATCACCACGCCAGCTTTTCCCGCGCCTGGATCGGGTGTTTGCGGGCCAGTTCGTGGACGAAGGCTTGTTCGTCGTCGGACAGGTCTTTGGGGACGATGATTCGGATGACGCAGAACTGGTCGCCTTGTTCGCTGCCGCGTTTGATGCCGCGGGACTTGATCCGCATCTTGCTGCCGCTGCTCGTGCCCGGCGGGATCGTCAGCGTCACCCTGCCATCCAGTGTCGGGACTTCCACGCGCGTGCCCAGCAGCGATTCGTACAGACTGATCGG
>JBGSMH010000179.1:0-1703 GCA_041740275.1 Phycisphaerae bacterium | reverse complement strand
GATCACTTCGCTGCGTTTTTCGGGCGCGACCGACACGGTGATCAGCGCCAGATCGCGCTCAACGTATGCGGTCTCCTTGAAGTCGCGCACTTTGGCGACCGGCACCAGCTTGGCCAGTTGTTTGCGGACCTGTTCCAGCGTGTTTTCGTCGGCATCGCACACGACCGTCAGCCGCGACAAATCCGGGTTTTCGGTCCGCCCAACGACCAGCGAATCGATATTGAATCCGCGTGCCGCGAACATCCCCGCGACATTCGCCAACACACCCGGTTCATTGATCACCAACGCCGATATCACCGATCGCATAGAGAAACCTTCCAAAAAGTCGAGCCGCCCATTGTACGAAATCGGCCGAAAGTTCCAATACCGCATGCATTTACAGCAACTGCCACCGTCTTCGCATCACCCATTCACCCAGCAGCAGGCCGACCACCAGCAGGGTTTGCATGGGCAGATCGAACCGTTGCGCCCAGGCCGGGTAGAGGCCGATCATGGCCAGGACGGAGCGGGGGGCGGAGTGGAGGGGGACGGAGCGTTGCTGGATCAGGGCTTGCTCGCCGCCTTTGCGGGAGAGGGTGTCGATCAGTTGGGGTAGCTGGGCGAGTCGGTAGGCGTACCCGCCGGTCTCGGTGGCGATTTGCTGCATCAAACGCGGGTCGGCGGCGAGTTTGAGCATCTCGTCGGCGGGGGGGATGACCGAAAACCCGATCGTCTGTCGGCCAATTTCCTGACCGTCCTTGCTGGCGACCACTTCGCCGGTCCAGTCCCCTTTTTCCAGATTCGTGATTGTCGATTGATACATCCCGTCGCGTGCCGGTAACGCACTCAGCGGCACCGCCGGCGCGTCGGCACCGGGCTTTGAACCATTGTCCCCAACCCGCTTGAGCTTGATCGACACCTGCGCAAACCGCGTCGCATCCCCTTTCTGATCCCGCACCAACGCCCGCACCCGCACCGATTCGCCCAGTGCAAAAATGCTTTTGTCGACCAACGTCTCCACGCCCGGCTTGGTCCCGCGATCCTTCACATCCGCACCGGCGACCCATCGCACGAGTTGCCCCCAGAAGATCGTGTAAGGCGACTGCTGCCCCAGCGCCCGCATCGGCAGATACCAGCGGTAAGTCGTATCGGCAGTAAACGCCGCCGACCGTCCCTTGCCGTACCGCTGCACCGCCAGCACGATCTGCGGCTGATCGTCCGGGCCTTTTCGCTCAGGATGGGTCAGCAATACTTCCGCGCCTTGCTTGGGCGCTTTGACCACCACATTGCCCAGAAGCGGATACAGCCCGCGTTCGTCGCTCTTTCCGACGAACCACGACGCCAGCCCGATCAAAGCGGGGTGTGCCTCACCGGCGGCGGTGATCTTGGGGATAAACTCGGTTTTTTCCTGTCCCGCGTCGCGCCCGCCAACCGTCACCGGGAGCAGTTTTTCGATCGGAGTCTGTTGATACCCACCCGGGCCGAAGCTCGACTGCCCACCCAGCATGATCAGGCCCGATCCTTCGCTGACGGCCTTTTCGATCGCCAGCATTTGCTGCGGGTTGAGAAAACTGCTGTCCAGATCGCCGATGATGATCACATCAAAGGCGCGCCAGGATTCAGCGTTGACCGGCAGGGCGTTGACAGGTTTTCCATCGATTGCCCCACCGGCTGAGAATCGGTCGCCGGCCACGCGCAGGAGGGTCGCCGATTCGACGGTCGCG
>JBGSMH010000178.1:0-5505 GCA_041740275.1 Phycisphaerae bacterium | reverse complement strand
TGCCCAAGCAGTTCATTCCCAATGATCGCCAGCGAATCGATGTCTATCGACGACTGACCCGGTGCAGTGACGTCGAGACGGTCGCGGCACTTCTCAAGGACATCACCGACGCCTATGGCGAGCCACCCCGGCAGGTGATCGTGCTGTTCGCGCTGACCGAACTGCGACTGCTGGCCGGGCATTTTGGGATCAACAAGATCATCAAGAAAGAGCCCGACGTCATCTTCAATGTCGATAACGCCCAACGTGCCAGTTTCGCACTGACTGGTGCACCGGGCAGACTGACGCTCGTGGATGAGAAGACCGTTTATCTGAGAATGCCGCCAACGTTTATGGAGCCGGATACGCTCCTGCTGGCGATGTGCAATCTGATGCGAAACGCGAAAAAGAAAGAGGACGAACTGCCCGCGACGACCTAACTGCGATGCAACTGCAGCAGGTTGACCAGATTGCTGACCAGTTCCAGCGGCTCGACCGGCTTGCTGACGTGCATGGCAAACCCGGCGTCGATTGCGGCGGTCTGGTCGTCGATACTGGCGTATGCCGTCAGTGCGATCACCGGCAGGGGGTCGGCACCCGGCTTCTCGCGACGCAGCAATCGGACCAGATCGAACCCGGTCTGCACCGGCATCGCCACATCGCTGATCACCGCATCAAACGGCTGCGTTCGCAGCATCTCAATCGCGTCGGGCACACAGGACGAAAGCGTGACTTCAGCACCAAAAGTGCGGAGCGTCGCATCAAGCACCGCGCGGGCGCTTTCTTCATCATCGACAACCAGCAGGCGCACGCCCTTCAAAGCGGTGTGCGTGGGTTTGGCGCGCCCCGGTTGGTCTTCCCCCGAATCCGGCCGAATTGCTTGGACCGGAATCTGCACCGTGAACGTCGCACCTTTGCCCGTCCCGTCACTCTCGGCGACCACCGTGCCGTGGTGCAGACCGACGATGTGTTTGACGATCGACATGCCCAACCCCAACCCGCTGTGCGCTCGGGTGGCGCTGGCGTCAGCTTGGGAAAAGCGGTTGAAAATAGTCGGCAAGACGTCCGGAGCAATCCCCTGACCGTCGTCGATCACGCGGAGCCGGGCATTGGAGTCAACGCGATCGAGCCCGACACTGATTTTGCCGCCTTCGGGCGTGAACTTCACCGCATTGGTGAGCAGATTCCACGCCACCTGCTGCAAACGCTGGGCGTCGCCGCGCACATAGATCGTCTTGTCCAAACCCATGCATTCCAGGGATTGATTCTTCTCCGCAGCAAGCGGCCGCAGTGCTTCGACGGCGGCGGCGAGGACGCGGTGCAACTCAACCGACTCATCCCGCATCCGGAACTTCCCGTTGATGATTCGGCTGACCTCGAGCAAATCTTCAATCAACTGCGACTGCGCCTTGGCCTGTTCTTTGATCGTCTTGATCGCATCGATGCGCTCTTCGGCATCGAGTGCGTCCATTTCCAAAAGCTGCACCCAACCCAGAATCGCCGACAGCGGGGTGCGAAGCTCGTGCGACAAGGTGGATAGGAACTGATCCTTGGCCCGTGCCGCGGCTTCCATCTGTTCCTTGGCGTGCCGCAGTGATTGCTCGGCCAACTTCTGATCGTGGATATCGGTGCAGGTTCCGAACCACCGAACCACATTCCCAGCACTGTCACACGAGGGATAGGCGCGGCCGAGAAACCAGCGGTATTCGCCATCACGGGCGCGACGAAATCGATACTCGATTTCATACGTTTCACCGCTGGCCAGAGCGACCTTCCAGGCCGCCAGCGATCGCTCGATGTCGTCCGGGTGTAGTACCTGCTTCCAGTCATCGCCGCGCGATTGTTCGTAGCTCAATCCCGTATATTCGGTCCACCGGCGATTATAATATTCGTGATAGCCATCCGCCCGGGTGATCCAGACGAGCTGCGGCAGGCTGTCGGCGAGCAACCGGAGCACGTCGATCGCGTCGTGCTCCCCACCAATGGCGGCGAGGTTGGCGATCTGTTCTCGAGACGCCGGGCGTGCAGATTCGATCTGATCAGTCGATCCTTCGCACTCCGCAGATTTTGACGCAACCAGAGACATTCAGCTCCTATAGATCAGATAGAGTTACGGAAAACCAACCGAGCTACTATAGAGATTTGCCTGATGGGTCTCCATGTAAATCTGGTGAATCTGTGATGAATCTTTCGGGGAGCGATTGGGCTGCCTATGCGACGCTGGAACGCCGGGCGGTTTCTGCTTTGAGAACGGCATGGTGAAGCACTTCCAGCCGTGTTTTGAGCGTCGCCATCGATTCGGGACGTTTGAGCGCATTTACACGCACACATTCCATGACAAACGCAGACAAACTTTCAGGCACGAACGGGTTCAGTTGCGCCGGCGTCTGGATCTGTGAATCGACCAGAAAACTGTTCTCGCCTTTGGTGAGCGTAAACAGCGTGGGCATCTTCTTACCCGTCAGACACCAATACAGGCTGGCACCGAAGTTATAGACATCGGTCTGCGGGATAACCGGCTTGCATTTGACCTGCTCGGGAGCGATGTAATCGGGCGTACCCTGGATACGCTGCTTGATGGTCCCGATGCGACACGCCTGGCCGAGATCGATCACGCGTATGCCGCTGCCATCGGGCGCGACCAGCACATTGGCGGGCTTGAGATCGCAGTGGACGAATCCGGCATCATGCATCGCATGGATCGCGTCGGCAACCAAGGCAAAACACGCCACGATATCGCTCACGCGTTTGGGGAGGCGAACATCCAGCGGGATTCCGTCGAACATCTCCATCACCAACGCCGCTTCGGTCACGCGGAGCATCATCGAGCGATTGACATGAAGATTTACCACGCCACGTAGATGCTTGTGACGAACCAGTTTGCCGACGGAGAACTCATTCTCCAATTGCTCGACGAAGCGGATTGATTTGTCGTCTTTGCGGACGACGTGTTTGAGCGCGTAGACCTGTCGGGTCGTTTCGTGTGAAACGGCATAGATGCGGCTGCCCGCGCCGTCGCCCAGGTGGCCGAGGACCTCGTAGCCGAATAACTGACGAGGGAGGTCCACCGACGCACTGGACGCGATCGAAAGCTTGGATTCAGCACTACTCATTCAACATCTCAACCCAAGGCCACGGTTCGTTCCACACTTCATCAATGATTAATACGACTGAGACGGACAGTTATTTAAAAAGTTTCGCAAAATCCCCTGTTAGCATCGGTTCACACCCGAATAGGGGTTAAAACCTTTTGCTATCGGACTTTCTTATCCGTTGGTTTCGTTAGCCTGCGGCTCAGACTGCGGTGCTTCTGATTCGACCAGCGTCGAATCGGGCATCAGTTTGGGCGTCAGCGGCTCATCCCCTTTGGGCAGGTCTTTCAATGCATTGAGCCCAAAAACCTCGAGGAAGCGCTTGGTCGTGCCATACAAAATCGGACGTCCGGGGACATCCGCTCGCCCGGCGATCTTGACCAGGTGCTTTTCCATCAGGCTGCGGATCGTCTCGCCGCACGCGACCCCGCGGATCGCCTCGACGTCCGCCCGCAGGATCGGCTGCTTGTAGGCGATGATCGCCAGCGTCTCCAAGGCCGCCTTGGTCAGCTTGGCGTCGGCTTCCTTCAATTGGTGACGTTTGATCACCCCCGCAAACGCTGGCAGCGTGAGCATCTGATACCCGCCTGCCACCTGTTCGATCCGGAAGGATCGGCCACTGTCCTCGTACTGCTGATTCAGATCGCGAATCGCCTGTCGAACGGGTTTGGTCGATTCGACCTCCACCAATTCCGCCAACCGACCGGCTGTGAGGGGGTGGTGCGTCGAGAAAAGGAGTGCTTCTAGCCCACCCAGATCGATCGCGGGCGACTCCGCCGACGCGTCGGCGGTATCGGCTTCGACCGGTCCGTCCACCTGCTCGCCGTCTGCTTGTCCCTCGGGCGGGTTCTCTGCGTTTTCCATGACGTCCGTGTCTTGCATGCCAGTGACCGACCCATCCGCCGGGAACTAAAGGCGATCGTGTCGTTCCAAAAAAGCCCTCCGCCGGGCGTTAACCCGAGCAGAGGTCCGATATTCGCAAAAAGTACGCGAAAACGCGGAAAGATCAAGTGTGGCGATTCGGACGGGTTTTCCCATCCGCATGTCATCGTCATCCCTTCGCGGTCACCAGAAAAGCGTTGAAGCCGCCGACCAACGCCGATGGACGCGGATCGGATCACCGATTTCTGATCGCGTTTCTGCCCACTGCCGACCGCCCACTGCCCACTGTCTTTTCACTTGTTGCATTTGTTGCATCGGCTTGGGTCAATATGAAAACCATAACTGCTGGCCGTCGCGAGACTTGCCAATTTTGACCCGCCGAAATGTTGCGCGCCCGCGTGCAACTGTTGCAACTCCTACCTTTCCGGCCGGAGTTCAACCTTTCTTATTCTCTTGTGAGAGAGCATCGCTGCGCCGTGGAAATACAACAACGCATCCCCAAACGCAGCGAAAACGACCAACCCACTATATCCCCAAAACCCCGAAAAGTCGGCGGAAAAACAGGCAAATCCGCCGATTTCTGAATCCCCTCCCGCGTCGATAATAGTCGGTCGGGGTTCACCCCGACAGCCCTGGCAATCGTTGTTTGGCAAGAACCGCGCCAATCGCGCTTTACACCGGTTTTTCGGCTACACTGCATACGCCATGTCCCAGCCCGTCACCATCGAAAACGACCGCCTGCGGCTCGAAGTCTGGCCGCAGTTTGGCGGGAAAGTCTCCTCGATCATCGACAAGGCCGATGGGTACGAACTGCTGTTTGCCTACCCATCCGAATTGCCTTCCCGTTGCCAGTACGACATGCCGTTTCGCGACGGTTGGCCGGCGGGGTGGGACGAGTGTTTCCCGGCGATCTCGAGCGGGGCGTACCCACTTCATCCGTACAAAGGCATTCACGTTCCGGACCATGGCGAGCTTTGGGCACTCCCGACGACCGCAGTGCCCACCCGCGATGGCATCACCACCGTCTGGCACGGATTGCGGTTCGGGTATCGCCTCACGCGCAAGCTGTATCTGGAAGCGGACGCGATCATCGCCGACTATACGCTGGTGAATCTGGCACCGTTTGAGTTTCGATATGTGTGGGCGATGCACGCACTGTTGTCGGTAGTGTCGCCGGTGGAAATTGACTTTGGCGCGCCGATCAAACTTGCCGGTGCCAATTCCGGCACCTGGCCAACGCTGGATGAGCGGTCGGCGTTTGATCGTTCCGATCGCATCCCCGAGGGCTTTGGGTGGAAGGTCTATTCAGACGCACCGATCTCACAGCCTGCGATCGTGCGTTACCCCGATCGCGGCAGGCAGCTCCGCATCGACTACATCAGCGCCGCCGACACCGGACCCAGCGCCTACTGGGGCATCTGGATCAACACCGGCGGATGGGAAGGCCAGCACAATCTGGCGATCGAACCGACGACCGGCCGGAACGACTCGATCGCCGCCAGTGTCGAAGACGACTCCGCCGGTCGCGTCGGCCCCGCCGGCGTCATGCCCG
>JBGSMH010000177.1:0-2821 GCA_041740275.1 Phycisphaerae bacterium | reverse complement strand
GCCGCGGCGTCGGCGGCGGCCTGTAATTGTGACTTTGCCAACTGCGCCCGGCCCACATCCACCGCAAGCGATGCGATCCCCATCAACGCCATCAATGCCACCATCGCATAGACGACAGCCATCCCGCGTGCGCGGAGCCTTTTGAAGTGAATTACATCATCCATGGCACAACTTCTCTCAAGCACCCAACCCCGTGACCTATCGGCCTGCGCCCGGACCGTATTTGGTGGATCGCATGCGTTGGCTGGCTAAAACGGGCTATCGGACGTTCTGGCATGCTCCCCGACGCGCCATTATCGGTCGCATTCGATCTATACTGAAACGATCGTGGTGCTTCCGATAGAAATGGTCGCGTCTTTGCCGCATGAACCGACTGACCCGACAACTTCACGCCCGAACCGATCGGCGTCGTCAGCGACGATGGTTGCTGGCGTTGACCCTGGGCTGGCCGGTGGTGGTGATCGTCGGGCTGATGCTTAATCGCGCCGCCGACTCACACGCACCGGCGGCGACGCTGCCGATGATCTGGCTGTTGGTATTGGCATTCGTGATCGAGCGCCTGCAAATGCGCCGCCAATAGCTTCACTTGGGTGGGCCCGGAAACTTCATCCCCTTTTCTTCCATCCGCTTGTGCATCGCACCGATGTACTGCGCCATCATCGCCAGCCGGATCGAATCTGTCTCTTCGAGCCGCTTCTTCTGCTCTGCCGGCGTGCGCGGTCCCATCCCGCGAGGCGGGCCCGGTCGGTCCTTCGCTTCGGAACTCGAGGCGGATTTCCCTTTGGTCAGCCGCTGGATCATCATCTTGCCCATCATCTCCTGCATCAGCGCGATCTGGGCATCGATAAACGCCGTCTTCTCCTTTTGCGTCGTCAGTGCGAAATACTGTTTCATCCGCAGGTCCATCAACGCCTGGCCGACATTCCTTTGGGCGATGTTGCGTTGCTCAGACGGGATCGAGTCAAACCGCTGCGGGTCTTCCATGAACGCCGCCTGCATCTTCTCCAGATACGGGGCTTTTTCGTCCAGAGTCATTCGGGCGAAGCGATCGGTCGACGTGAAGATCGCGACCTCCATCAGTGGCGCATCCACCGGCACCACCGGGGCTTCGCGCTCGCTCCACCAGACGATCGCACCGGCGATCATCACCACCGCGAGCACCGCACCAACAAGGATCATCACCGACTGTCGCGATTGCGTCTGGCTCATTCGATATCTCCGACATGCCAATCGGCAAACAGGTAATTGGACGAACCGGGCTGGCCGGGTTTTCCATGAAACGGAGCGAACTCATGGAACACCCACATCCGCTGCGGCGGCATGCTGAACGGCGGGCCGGACATCTTTTCGATCGCCTTTAGGTACGACTCCCCGCCATTGAACGCATTGAGAAACGGGTTGTACTGATAGCTGGCGTCAAAGACATCATAATACCGCTCTGCCGTCGGCATCAGCGCCAATAGTGCCGCATCATCGATCCCACGCACGCGATCGGATCGACATAGCCATACACCTTCGCCGCCTCTCAAGAACGGTTCGAGTGCCTGCACGATGGTCTCGGTCGGCTCCCCCACCGCCGGGGTCACCCACGGCAATTGCTTGACGAAAGGCAGGCGGTCTTTGCTGTCGTTGAAATACATTCGGAGTGCGTTACCGACCTGCCTCAGATTCGACGCGCACGCCACCCGCCGCGACGATTCCCGCGTCCGCGCCAGCGCCGGCATGAGGATCGCGATCAACATCCCGATGATGCCAATCACGACCAGCAGTTCGATCAACGTAAATCCGCGATACAAGCGTCCCATAGTGACCTCAACCCCCGATTGTCAGATCAGTATACGCTGATCGCGCCTTGAAAGTGACGACCTATCGGCGAATCCCTTGATCCAGACTGGGGTGCATTGTGCCGAATTCGCCACAATAAAGCCCGTCGATTCGACGGGTTAGTCTTCCTCGCCTATTTGTTTCGGCTTCTTTTTCTTCTCGAGTTTCTTGATGCTCTCTGCCGGCGGCAGGCTCTCGGGCATCGTGCCGCCCAGTTCGTGAATCGTCTGCCGAACCTTACGCCCCACCTCAAAGTGCGTCCTATTGGCGGCGGGTTTTCCTTTTGGCTTGTCTCGCCGCAGCTTTTCTTCCGCCTGCGTGGCGCGGAACAGATTCGCTGCAAGCTCAGTACTGCCCATGTGATCGAGTATTTGCTGCCCCTTCTTCAGCCCCTTGTGCTGGTGGATATCCTGCGCCGTCATGCCACCGTACAGGCCCTGGTAGCCGTGGTTCTGGAATATGGCGTAGTCGATCGGCTCGATGACCCCGCAATCCTTCGCGGCCTCTGCGAGTTGCGTGTTATGCTTCTTCAGCTCATTCCGGAGCAAAATTCGGCGTTCATCCTCGATTTGCTGCTCGCCCAGTTCCTGTTTGCGAGTCTGCACGGCAAAATAGGTCTGTCCGAGCGCGACAATTTGCTTGGTCGGGTCGGCATTCTGGATGACCAGATAGCACGCATAGCGCGACATCATGGTCGTTTTGATCGCGCGAACCGCGTTTTTAGGCAATGGGATCATTTCGTCGATATCGACGAAATGATCCTCCAGCCGCTGGCCACTGTTAAAACAGGCAACCTTCGCCTTCGCGATCACCTGCTCGAAATTGCGGTAATTCGTGTAATCAAGGATCTTTGCAAAGTCTCTGCTCGACCACGACTCCCCTCCAGCGTCGTTGGTTCGCTTGATCTGCTCAAAAGGTGAAAGTTCACCATCACCCGATTTGGTCAGTTCGCCACTCATCCACTTCCTGCCTTTCTTCGCGTCGCCCTCGCCATGTC
>JBGSMH010000176.1:0-4086 GCA_041740275.1 Phycisphaerae bacterium | reverse complement strand
CCATCTTCAGGGGACTGCCAATATTTCGTTCAACTCGCTTTTTCACATCAATGCGGAGCTCACGATGGCACGAAGATGTCACGAAGAAAGCACGAAGAGAGAGATCGCATTTAAACGATTGATTCATTGACCGACGCTAGTGCCTTACATCTGCGTTCATCTACGGTTTCAACACGATTCTATTGTGTAAATACCTGACGACGGAACTATTGGTCTGGAAGACAGTTCGAATTCCTTCGTGTTCCCTTCGTGACATCTTCGTACCATCGTGGGCTCTGCGATTCCGCATTTGCCAACAATTTCAATTGACCCGATTTGTCCGGACGGATATCTTAGGTCAGCGTTTGCAAGTCTTCGGACCTGCGGCGGGTCGGTGCGTCGGGGGAAAGCCCTGATTTGCCGTTTTTGATTCGGGACCGAGCCTTGCCGCCGGTGGATGTCACCGGCACGCGATTGAGACTCGGAACCCGAGTTCCGCTGATCCGCCGACCCGATCGAATGTTCTAGGGTCGCTCTATCGGATCAGCCAAACCCGCGCTCCTCGTCACGTCTGCCCTGTTGCACGCGCCCGCCTCAATCAAAGGCGGCGTGAAAGTGAGAATATTGTGACCCCCGATGAGATCGAAATCGCTGAAAAAGTGCTCGGCCACACCTTTGCCAATCGAGACCTGCTCCAGGAATCGCTCACGCACGCCTCGATCGCCGACAATCGGCTCAACAGCAATGAGCGGATGGAGTTTCTGGGCGATGCGGTGTTGGATCTGATCATCTGCGACCTGCTCTACAAACGCTTCCCTCAACTCCTCGAAGGCGATCTGACCAAGATCAAGTCGGCGGTGGTGTCGCGGAAAATCTGCGCAGAAGTCGCGTTGGAAACGGGCCTGGCGGACCTGCTGATCATCGGCAAAGGCATCTCGTCCCGCGCGCTGATGCCCTCGTCGCTGGCGGCGGCGGTGTACGAGAGCGTGGTCGCGGCGATCTATCTGGATGGCGGCTACGAAGCCGTGCGAGATTACGTCCTGCGGACCATGTCGCAGAAGGTCGAAGATGTCGTCGCCAACCTCAGCCAGCACAACTACAAGGCCGCGCTTCAGCAGCACGCGCAAAAGGCGCTGGGCGGCACGCCGCTCTATGAATTACTCGATGAAAAAGGCCCGGACCACAGTAAGTGCTTTGAGGTCTGTGTGGTCGTGAACGGCAGGCGTTTTAATGGTGCCTGGGGCCCGAACAAGAAAACCGCCGAGCAAAAGGCCGCGCTACTGGCGCTGGAGGAACTGGGCGTGGTCGGGCAACAGGAAGTCGAAGAAATCTACGACACGCTGATCGAGCAGTGACGCACGAACAGTAGCGCATGTTGCCAGTTGGAAACGCGCCCGCAGGATCAATACGCCCGACGGAACATCGGCTTTTCGAGTTGCCGAGCGTGTTCGATCGAGTATTTGGCCCAGGGCTTGGCTTCGAGGCGCGGCTTGGAGATCGGCTTGCCGGTGCCTTCGCAGACGCCGTAGCTGCCATCCTGCAATTTGGCGAGGGCGCCTTGGATTTCGCGGAGCAACTGGCGATCTTTTTCGACCAGCCCGAGTGTGAACTCCTGCTCGTAGGCATCGGTTCCGGTGTCGGCCATGTGGAGGGGGAGATTGGACAGGTTGGTGCTGCCGCTGCGCAGGGCTTCGCGTTCCATGCTGCTGACATCGCCCAGCAATTCACGGCGTTTTTCCAGTAGCAGATTGCGGAAGTACTCGATTTCGCGCTGGCTCAGTCCGGCACGATTCTTCTGGACCTTTGAATCGCTAGTCACCGGTTTGGGCGGCAGTCGCACGGGGATATCGTAAATGCTCGGCTCATAGGCCCGGCGCTTCTTGGTCTTGATCCGGCCGGACTTGGTGAGCTTGAAGTGCCCACTCTTGATCGCCATGATCGCGTCGGCGCGGTTTTTCAGCCCGTTCTTTTTCTTCTTGGCCGGGCGGGGGAGTGCGGAGACGATCGGCTTGGCGGGTTCGCTTGCGACAACAGCAGATGGCGCGGCGGCCTTGGCGGCGATCTTCTTTGTTGATTTAGGTGGTGCAACCGACTTGGCACTGCTTTTCTTGCTTGCCGGAGATTTGACCGAAGGAGACTTTGACGCAACGGTTTTCGATGCGGGCTTGGTTGCCGGTGGTTTTGCTTTGATGGCCTGCGGCTTGGATTTGGACTTGCTGGCCACAGACTTTTTCGATGTTTTTTTCGCCACTGGTATGCCCAGACCTTTCTGCCAGTTGCCGCACACGTCAAACGTCCCGCGTGCTCTACACCCGTTTCTGCGCCTCCTGCGCCGAAAATCAGATATAGCACAGTAAAGATATCACAGCCCACGAGGGGTGTCAAACCCGGTCCGGTCCGATAACGTTTTAAGCCGTTTGCTCGATGATCTGCCGGACAAACGGATTGTTTGCCAATTCATCGCCTAGGGTGGTGACGTCGCCGTGGCCGGGGAGGAGGTTGGTTTCGGGGGGCAATTTCATGATCTTGCGGACGCTGTCGCAGAGCGCCTCATAATCCGAATCGGGCAGATCATATCGGCCGATCGCGCCGCCGATGATCAGGTCGCCGCCGACGAGAATGTCGTCCTCCTCAAAGTAGTACATGACATGCCCCGGCGCGTGTCCGGGCGTGTGGATGACCCGGCAGGCGTGCTGGCCGATCGAGAGCATCTGACCATCTTCAACAAGCCCGCTGGCCTGGCCGGGCGGGATGGTGAACGGCAGCGGAAACAGCCGCGAGTTGGGCGTAATCAGCTTCGGCTCATCGAGCTTGTGAATCAGGATCGGGGTGCCGGGGAAGGTGTCGGTGACGACCTTGTGATCGCCCAGATGGTCGAAATGGCCGTGCGTCAGCCACAGGCCTTTGAGCGTCCAATCATTATCTTTGATTTGTTTGAGCAGACCTTCCACCGTGTGGTCGGGCGCATCGAACAGGACGCATTCTTTAGACGCGTCATCGCCGATCAAATAGCAGTTCGTCCCCGCCAGCCCGCCGGTGTCCATGATCACTTTCATGACCGAAGTGTAGGAGCATTTTGACGCCTTTGCCACGATCACCCATTCGGGGCGTGACGCATGATCGCGATCGGATATAAACTATGCCCATGAAGGTGCTTGAAGGCATAGCCGGTCTGCGATCGCTCCCGGCGGGCGGGGTGATGTCGATCGGCAATTACGATGGCGTGCATGTCGGGCACATGGCGATCATAGATTTCATGCACCAACTCGCCGCCGATGCGCCCGTTGCGGTCGTGACATTTGAGCCGCACCCGCTGACGGTGCTGCGACCGTCGCTCGTCCCGCCGCGATTGTGCTCGGCGGATCGCAAGCGGTCGCTTCTGGCTGAGGCGGGGGTGGCGTCAATGGTCGTGCTGCCGCCCAGCCCGGATGTGCTGGGATTGACCGCAGAGCAGTTCTGGCATTTGTTGCGCGACCAGGTCCGTCCCGCCCACATCGTCGAAGGCCGGGCATTTAACTTCGGCAAAGATCGCGGCGGAACGATCGAGCGGCTTGTAGAGTGGGCATCCGACACCCCCATCGGCGTGCATGTCGTGCCGAGTGCCGAATGTGTTCTGTGCGATCAAACGGTGATTGATGTCAGTTCGACGATGATCCGCTGGCTGCTGGGCTATGGCCGGGTTGCGGATGCGAATCGGTGTCTGGGGCGGGCGTTTGAACTGACGGGTCGCGTGGTCAAAGGTTTTCAGCGTGGCCGATCGATTGGCTTTTCCACCGCCAATCTGGATTGCGCCGACCTGTTGATCCCCGCCGACGGGGTGTATGCCGGATCGTGCCAAGTCGATGAAAAGGAATACCCCGTTGCGATCAGCATCGGCAGCACACCCACCTTTGACCAGCAGCAGTATCAGGTCGAAGCGCACCTGATCGGCTATACGGGTGATCTATACGATCGCACGATAACGCTGCGGCTGCATCAATGGGTCCGGGATCAGTTGAAGTTTCCGAACATTGATGAGCTGAAGGCTCAGTTGAAGCGGGATGTCCAGCGTGTTGTCCAGGTCGTTAGCGCATCTCAAACGCCAGATCATGGGACGCGAAGTCGTGG
>JBGSMH010000175.1:0-7477 GCA_041740275.1 Phycisphaerae bacterium | reverse complement strand
ATAAAGACATACTGAAGGCATGATCGCTAGCGAAGCCGGACTTCCCGCAGACGATCATAAGCGGCGCGATGAAAAAGCCAAATCAAGATTCGCGTCTTATCCTGCAATGCAGGCCCAAAGCCTGAACACGACCCGTCAGATCAACCAAATCGGCCGGTGAGGTATTGCTCGGTCATGGGGTTGGACGGCGTGGTGAAGATCTTGTTGGTGACGTCAAACTCGATCTGCTTGCCCAGATACATGAACGAGGTGTAGTCCGCGACGCGGGCGGCCTGCTGCATGTTGTGGGTGACAATGATGATCGTGACGGTTTTCTTCAGTTCCACGACCAGATCTTCAACCTTGGACGTGCTGATCGGGTCCAAGGCGGCGGTCGGTTCGTCGAAAAGCAGGATTTCCGGATCGGTCGCCAGCGCCCGGGCGATACAAAGCCGCTGCTGCTGCCCGCCGGAGAGGGCGAAGCCGGATTTGTTCAGATTGTCCTTCACTTCGTCCCAGATTGCCGCCCCACGCAACGCGGTTTCGACGCGTTCCTGCACATACGCCTTGTTGTTTTCCCCTCGCACCCGAAGCCCAAACGCGACATTCTCAAAGATGCTCTTGGGGAACGGGTTGGGCTTCTGAAACACCATGCTGACGCGCATGCGAATCTCGATCGGGTCCAGATCCGGGCCGACCAGATTGATGTTTTCGGGCATCAGCGTGATCTCGCCTTCGTAGCGGTTCTTGGCATACAGATCGTGCATGCGATTGAACGACCGCAGCAAAGTGCTCTTGCCACATCCCGAAGGCCCGATCAACGCCGTCACCTTGTGCTCGGCGACGGGCATATTGATGTCTTTTAGTGCTTGGAAGCCGTTGGCATAGAAGAAGTTGAAGTTCTTGACCTGCGCCTTGAGCGCATCGCCAATCTCGGGTGTCGGCGTCACGGCTTGGGTCGCCCGCTCGGTCTGTGTCAGTGATGGGGTCGCGGTACTCATGGAAGATCCTTTACCAACTGATTTTGCGCCTGAGGCGATAGCGGATGTAGATCGCGGTCCCGTTGAGGCTGAGCGTCATCACCAATAATACGACACCCGCGGCGGCGGCATTGTAGTGAAACTCTTTCTGCGGCCGCGAGACCCACTGAAACAACTGGATCGGCAAGACCGTAAACCCGCTCTTGAGCCACGCCGTCGGCTGAATATGCAGTTCTTCTTTTGGCAAGGCAGCGGCAGGGTTCGCCTTTACGGCCTCCTGGTACACAGCCCACTGCGAGTCCGGCACTTTGTATTCGACCGGCGACGGGGGAAGGAACGCCACGAACGTGAGCGCACCGATCGTCACCAGCGGTGCCGTCTCGCCGATCGCGCGGCTCATCGCGATGATCGAACCGGTCAGGATGCCGGGCATTGAATAAGGCAGAATGTGGTACCGCACGGTCTGCCACTTGGTAGCGCCCAGGCCAATGGATGCCTCGCGGATCGTGCCGGGGATCGACCGGATCGCCTCGCGGGTGGAGATGATCACGATCGGAAGCACCAGCAAACCCAGCGTCAATCCCGCAGTCTGCACCGAGCGGCCGGTGCCGATGATATAGATGAACAAACCCAGCGCGAGCAAACCCCAGATAATCGATGGCACGCCCGCAAGATTGGCGATGTTGACCTCGATCAACATCGTCAGCTTGTTCTTGGGGGCATATTCTTCTAGATAAATCCCCGACGCCACCCCCAGCGGAACGGCGACAACCATCGTGACCAGCATGATCAGCAACGTCCCGACCCACGCCGAGAGAATGCCGGCTTCCTTCGGATCACGCGAGGGGAATGAGTCGAAGAAGCCCTTGGTAACCAGCGGGCTAATTTCCGTGGCTACGATCGCGCCGCCGGAAAGGGCGCGTTTCGGATCGACTGAGACGTCCTGTCCAGCGACCAGCTTCGCCGGGTCGATCGCCGAGACGTCCATCGCGATCGGCTTGGGGCTTAGAGTGTAGACCGCAGTCTGGACAGTCTCGCCGGTCTTGTTCATAACCGCCATCTGTTCGCGGGCGAGCGTGCCGGTCAGATCATATTTGTCGGGCGCGCCTTCAAGTGCGACGACGCTGGAGGGGTCAAACGTCAGTTCGGGTGCACGGGCGACCTTGCCCTTGGCACCGACTTCCTTGCCGACCAACGGTTGCAGTGTGGCATCGTCGGCATCGGTCAGAACAAGCGGGCGCATTTGGAGCGACCAATCGTTACCATTCTGAACCAGCGTTCCGATCATCTCTCGACGACCGAATCCAGATTTGTCTTCTTTGGCCTGATAGCTCGTGGACAATGCAGACCAGCCATCAAACAGCAGGTTGGCAAACAGGACTGCCAGCGTCAGCAGCGACAACACCACCAGCGAAGTGCCTACGACACTGAAAAGCTTGTCGAATCGCTTGCGCTTGGCAATCTGTCCGCGCAGCGCGGCGATTTTGTCCACAGAGTTGTCCTTCATTAGTAGGCCTCCCGATAACGCTTGCGGATCAGATAGCCAGCGATGTTAAAGAACAATGTGATGAGCATAAGCACTAGACCGGCAGCAAAGATCGCCCGGTACGCGGTCGAATCGTGGGGCAGATCGCCAAGGGTCGCCTGCACGATCGCGGCACTGATGGTCGCGGCTTCCTGAGTGGGATTTAAGGTGAAATTGGGCATCTGCCCCGCCGCCAACGCGACAATCATCGTCTCGCCGACCGCACGGGCGATCGCAAGGATGTAAGCGGATGTCATCCCCGATAGCGATGCCGGTACCAGCACGCGAAGCGCGGTCTGCACGCGTGTTGCGCCCATCGCGTAGCTGCCTTCCCGCATCTGCTGTGGGACGGCCCGCATCGCGTCCTCTGAGAGCGAGGCGACGTACGGGATGATCATAATCCCCATCACCAGCCCCGCCGACAGCATGTTGAACCCGCCCATCTGGATACCGACTTTGGCCAGCAGAAACTGCATCAGCGGCGAGACCAACAGCAATGCAAAATACCCATATACGACCGTCGGGACGGCCGCGAGCAATTCGAGCGCGGGTTTGAGGATTTCCCGAGCGTTGGGATAGCAATACTCGCTCAGCCAAATCGCGATGATCGTGCCGACGGGGATCGCGACAAACAGTGCGACAAGCGTGGTGGTCAGTGTTCCGCTGATCAGCGACCAGATGCCGTAGCGCGGGTCGTCAAAGATTGGTGCCCAGAGGGTATCGCCGAAGAAGTCGCCGAGTGAAACGCGGTGGGAGAGATCGACCAGATGGTGGTTGGTCTGCACCGTTTCCCCGACAGCAGCGGTAATATCCAGGATCGTGCCACTGGCGGTCGCGGTAAGCAGCACTTCGCCTTGCGGTCCGGCGAACGCGACGATCGGATCGCCTTTGCCAACGTGGCTGTTTTTCGGAGCCAGTATTTTGGTAATTACGACCGTCTCGGCACCCTCGACGGTTGGGACATAGATCGTCTTCTTCTCGGCAACGGTGAAGAAGGGGATCGTTTCGGCAAGCAGCACCAGCACAATGCCGATCGTGATGACCACTGAAGAGATGCCCGCGACAAAGAGCACGCCCTCGATGATCCCTTCCTTGATCCGCTGCCAACTCGTGCCGGAGCGTCGCAGATCAAACGGGGCCGCCTCGATCGGCGGGGTAACGGAGGGTGATTCGGTCATGGGGCGGTTTCCTGGATCACTGTCGAACGCAACCATCCCGTTGATGGTTATTGGCTCCGGGGAAGACGCGGGGTGCCTTTACCAGGCACACCGCGCCGAAATGTTAATTGGAAGCAATCATCAAGATTGACAACTTACTTCACAAGTTCCATCGTGAACAACTGCTCGATGGTCAGGCCGACAGATTCCTTGCCCGCGAAAACGGTACCGGTATCCATCTTTTTGACGCGTTCAGCAGCCATTGTGTAGCCTTTGTCGGGAAGCGGAACGTATCCAACTTCCGCCGACAGCTCGGCACCATGCTTCAGGTAGAACTCAACGAATTCCTTGACCTGGGGCTTGGTTTCCAGCGACTTCTTGTTGACGTAGATGAAGATCGGACGAGCCAGCGGGTTATATTCACCGGTCTTGGCGGCTTCGACAGCCGGGAAGATGGCCTTGCCGTCCTTGTTGACGATCTTGACAGCCTTCAGCTTGTCCTTGTTCTCTTCGTAGTACGCCAGGCCGAAGTAACCCAATGCGCCCTTGTCCTGCGACACACCTTGGACGATCACGTTGTCGTCTTCCGACGGGGTGAAGTCCTTACGGCTGGCCTTGCTCTTGCCGTTGACCGCTTCGGTGAAGTAGTCAAACGTGCCCGAATCAGGGCCAGGTCCGTACAGTTTCAACGCCGTGTCAGGCCAAGCGGGGTTGACCTGGTTCCACTTCATGATCTTGCCTTCGGAATCCGGACCCCACATGGTCTTGAGTTCCGCAACGGTCAGTTGGTCGACCCAGGAGTTTTCCTTGTTGACCACAACGGTCAGGGCGTCGAACGCAACAGGCAGTTCGATGAACTCGATGCCGTTCTTCTTGGCTTCGTCCATTTCCTTCTGGAGGATCGGGCGCGAAGCATCAGAGATGTCGATTTCGCCACGAACGAACTTCTTGAACCCGCCACCTGTGCCGGAGATTCCGACGGTCACCTGGACCTGGCCTTTTTTCTCCTTGCCGAACTCCTCAGCGACGGCTTCGGTGACCGGATAGACGGTCGAGCTGCCGTCGATGACGACCTTTTGCTGCGCCAGCGACGAGCCAGCGAGGGTGCCCGCGGCGACGGCCGCCAAGGCGAGAGACTTAAACGATGCGAACATATGGAACTCCTTGAAAAAGGGGATTGGTTTCCTGCTCAACTTGCCGCAACATCACGGCATAAAACAACTTTACTTCTTGGGATACTTGGCTTCGAACTGCTCCATCAGGAGGTCGGCCATCATGAGTTTGTCCTGCTCAAAGACCACCGTCTCACCGGCCGGGCCTGCACCGATTGACTTCACGAAGCTCTTGAGCGGCTTGCCCGCCTTGACTTCGACCGCCGACTTCTCCGACCCGACGACGTACCACTTGCCGCCGTGCTTGACTTCGATCATTTTCGGTGCGCCGTCCGGATACGCTTCGGAGATCGCGATCTTCTTGTTGATTTCGTTCATCTTGGTGCGATCAGTACTGCAACCGCCCAACAACATCACCGACACCCCCACCACCATCGCCGACACGGCGATTTTTCCGCAAAACATAAATTAACTCCTTCCGAGAGTATGATTTCTTAACTGTCCCTCCCCTGTCAGCCCGACAGGTGAGGATGGGAAGGCTAGGCCCCAATTATTAAGACGCCATTAGCGGCAGGTAAGGAGTCGGGCAATTGTTAAGAAGACTTTTTAGTCTTGTCTATATCATCCCGTAAGTGTTGAATTGGAAAAGGGTTAAGCATGGGCTGGGCAGCGTATCTTTTGCTCGATGACGCGATTTTTGATCGCGATTGCCAAGTTACGCACACCAAAGGCTCTGGTCCGGGCGGGCAAAAACGCAACAAGACCAGTTCCGCAGTCCGAATCACCCATCTCCCCACCGGCTTGGATGTGCGGGCCGAGGAATCGCGAAGTCAAAAATCCAACCGAAAACACGCAATTCACCGGCTAAAACTGGCGATCGCGCTGCACTGTCGTGAGCCCGCAACGCCCGCAAGTCTGTCCACATTGCGACCCACGGAACCGCAGCACCTGGCGATTGTGCTCGATGCCCTCGAAGCCAACAATTATTCCCTCTCTGATACCGCCTCCACCCTCAATGCCAGTACCGGTCAGCTTTCGCGATTTCTGTGCGCCCAGGGCATCGTGCTCGAGCACGTCAACCGCAGCCGCGCAGATCGTGGGATGAAACCGATCCGCGCATAAGTTCAAAAATCGATATCAAACTATTGCCTTCAGGAAAACCTGAAGGGTATAATAGAGTCGCTGGCGACCCAACAGTTTGCCACATATCAGTCCTGTCGTCTTGCACGGTCCGAAACCCATCGCCAGTCTTACACGGGCTGGCAACACGTCGGAGGCACACATGTCTGGTTCCCAATATCGTCGTTTGTCGTCTGGTCAAGCGTTTACGCTCGTCGAACTGCTTGTCGTCATCGGTATCATCGCGCTGTTGATTTCAGTGCTCTTGCCCGCACTGAACAAAGCACGGGAGGCCGCCCGCGCGGCGCAGTGTACGTCCAATATGCGGCAAATTGGACAAGGTGTCGCGATCTTCGCCCAAATGCAGGACGGGCGCGGGCCGGGCGGGGGATCGTTCAGGCGCGACAGCCCCGCATGGAGTTCATCCTTCACCTGGCAGGCGCAAATCAGCGTCGACGGGTTGCGGCAGCACTCCGGCTACATCGCCCGATTGAGGATCGGTGCCGATACCCGAATCTTCTGCCCCAAACTGCGTCTGCAGATGCTGTCGGCCAGTTCGTCGTATCGCAGTTACACGATGAATGGCAGCTTTATTACCGGTCAGGTGGACGCGCCATCCGGATCCTGGAATGAAGAGCGTCTGCTGGCCGGGACGCCCAGTGGCGCGTATGTCCTGAACTACAGATTAGGCATGAAACTGTCGAAGTTTCGCCGCTCTTCGGACAAGTACATGGCGGTCGAATCTGAAGACGGCCGCGACACCATCGGGTCGACTTTCAATGATCCGCTCATCAGCATGGACGTTTTCCCCGACTATACCGCCGGGAATCGCGCCTTCGCTTTCCGCCACAACAAACGCGCCAACATCCTCTACATGGATGGCCACGTCGAACCCAAGCTGTTCGATCCGGACATGCGTAACAGCCGGTATCTTTCTGCGACAAAATAGTCGCGTGAACCAATCGTGCTGAAACGCGCTTTGAGCCAATTCATCCAGCCACACGATGCCCCGCCATAGCCGGGCATCGTGTGTTTTTGGGTCTGTACCGGGTAGAGTGCCGCATTCATGAGCTGGTTCGACCGCTGGAAAGCCAATCGCAGGCAACTACCCTTGGTGCGCCCCTGGGCGATCGCCGGGCCGGTGCTGGTGCTGTTGCTGGCGGCCCCGATGATCCGCCCGCTGCTCTCGCCCGGGCTCATCCCGCCACGTCAGGCGATGACACTGGAAACCGTCCGCTCCATCCTGCGGGACGGCACGCTCACCATCGACCGAACCCGTGTCCTCGACGCCCAAAGTGCCTACTACAACGGCCAACACTTTTTCAGCCTCGACGCACCGGCGTTTTCGATCGGGTTGTCGGGCGTTAGCCGCATCATCGAATGGTTCGGCGTCCCGATCGATCAGAACCCGGTTCTCCACGAATACCTGCTGATTCTGTTTGCGATCACCCTCCCCACCGCATTGGCCAGCGGGTTGCTCTATCGCATGGGACGGGCATTTGAATTGCGCCGAAGCTGGCGAATGGTGTTGGCGATGTCGGGCGTACTGGCGACCGGGTGGTTCAGCTATGCGGTGGTTTTGATGCCCCATGCCCTCGCAACCGC
>JBGSMH010000174.1:0-8861 GCA_041740275.1 Phycisphaerae bacterium | reverse complement strand
CATACGAGGTGGGCTTGGCGCGCTATCGCGAGATCGCCCGCGGGCAACTGATCGGCGATCAAATCGGGCTGCTCAAGCTGCTGTTTCACCCCCAATCACGACGATTGCTGGGCGTTCACACGTTCGGCACGGGCGCGACCGAACTGATCCACATCGGCCAGGCGGTAATGGCGGCGGGCATGCCGATCGACTACTTCATCGATAGTGTATTTAACTACCCCACGCTCGCCGAGTGCTACAAGGTCGCCGCTCTGGACGGCATGAATCGAAGTCGCAGTGCAGACGCGATGACGGTTGATCTGAAAGTCGCCGCGTGATGGAGGTGTAGCACTCTCGGGACTGTGCGAAACGAATCACTTAAGGCTCACATTCTGAACGCAGTTGATTTAGGAGCGCTCGCCGGCGCAGCAAACCGCGCTTGAGCCGACGCGCGTCGAATGACGCCTTGCGGCATCGGTTCTAAAATTGCGTTCGGGGGCACCGCTCAAAAGGCTCAACACAGAGTCAGCGAAAACGGCCGCACATGGGAGCGGTAATGATTCGCTTTCTGCCCGCGCGCCGACCAACTACCGGAAAACTGCAACCAGCCCGATTGTCCGTCCGCAGCCATCCATTTCAGCGGCAACTTCGGGCAGTATGGGGTGACTTCCCTGGTTTCCCAAAGTTCCTCATGATGCACAATCGAAAACGGCCCCCATGGCTCGGGCGATTCCAGGATCAGCAAGTCCGTCCCGTCATCGCCGGAAAAGTCCTTGTGCAGTGTCCATGTCAACAGCAGGTACCGATTGATGCCCGCAACGTACATCATCTCAGGCTGACTCAACTGACGATGCAGTGACAGAATCGGGATCGCTTCTTCCAGGTTGTGATGCCATGCCGGCTGGCCATCCGGATTCCACGCGCACAGGAACTCCCACGCCTCCTTTCGCAGAATCGAATCCGCCAGCACCCGCCCGATCCGCAGGTTACTGCCGTTGTCCCACTGGTCTGGTGAGACGGCGTATACATACTCATCCCGCGCGTTGGCGTTGTTCTTTCCAAAATTGATGAACACCGGCCCGCCAAAATGGTGGCCGGGGAACATCGGATCGTCCTTAATATTCTGGAACGCCGGCCCCCAGATGCCACCATAATTATTTGAAAAGATAATGTGAGCATCCGAGCCATGCTGTGAGCGCACAGAAAAGGGTGCCTGTTTATTCCGCCGCACGTTCTGTACTGCCAGGTAGAGCATGCCGTCGATGAAGATCATGCCGGTGGGCTTGGGCCCGTCGCCTCCCCATCCGAGGTGATCGTTCATGGGGCACATCTTGGTGATCTTGTAGTCAAGCGGACCGCCGGTGAACTTTTCAACGTCCAGCCCGCTGACCGACTCGCCCCACAAAGGATCGCCGGCCGAGGTGTAAAGTTCATTGTCGTCGGCCCATGTGAAGGGAAACGAATCGCCTTTTACGTCCTTTTCTGGGTAAGACACCCGCGGCCCGGTCCATTGAAATGAGGTGATAAACGTGCTGCGGGGAAGCGTACTCGGAACGGGCATGTAAAGCCTTTGGTATGTAACTGTAAAAAAAGTTAACGCTAATACCGCCGCGATTCAAGGACGCTCTCAAGGGTGCTCGGCGGCAGGAATTGTCCGCGTTGCACCCCCCTGCGCGTTTTGCTTCACGCATGATGCGAATCATTCGAGAAACGATGAATCACCATAGCTGAAGAATCGATAGCGCTGGGCGATCGCCTCGGCGTAGAGTCGCCGCTGTTCATCCAGTCCGATCAGCCCGGCCACCAATGCTATCAACGTGCTGCGCGGCAGGTGAAAGTTGGTGATCAATCCGTCCACATGTTTCCAGCGGTAGGGCGGGTAGATGAAAATGCCCGTTTCATCATCCCGCGGCGAAAGCGCACCTTCGGGTTGCGATTCGAGCACCCGTGCCGAGGTGGTCCCGACCGCGATCACACGCCGGCCGTCGCGCTTGGCGCGGTTGATCCGCTCGCAACATTCGCCATCCAGTGAATATCGCTCGACATGCATGGTATGTGCGTCGAGTGTGTCGGCGGAGACGGGCTTGAACGTGCCAATTCCGACATGCAGCGTCAGATCGGCGCGCTCGATTCCGCGTTCGGCCAATCCGTCCAGCACGGACGCATCAAAATGCAGCCCCGCAGTCGGGGCGGCGACCGATCCGGGCGTCTGTGCGTAGACGGTCTGGTACCGATCGCGATCTGTTTCATCCCGATCATCCTTGAACTTATCCCGCCTGATATAAGGTGGCAGCGGCATACGGCCAATGCGATCCAGAAACGCGATCGCCTCTTCGTCCGTCTCCACCCTTAAGGTGAACTGTCCTTCTTCGCCTTGAGAAACGATCCGCACTTCCACAGGGTCCGAGGACGGCGTATCGAAGGTGTACCGCATTTGGGTTGACCACGGACCGACGTTCTTGAGCAGCACGCTCCATATACGGGGTTCGCGTTGGGACAGAAACAGACCTTCGAAGCGCCCGCCGGTCGGTTTGAGCAGATAGAAGCGGGCGGGGGTGACGCGGGCGTTGTTGAAAACCAGCAGATCGCCTGTGCGGAGGATGTCGGGGAGGTCACGGAAATGGCGATGGGTAATGGATCGATCGTCTCGACGATAGTGCAGCAAACGCGACGCCGGTCGGGGGCTCGCTGGTTCCTGTGCGATCAGCTCGGCCGGGAGTTGAAAGTCGAGTTCGTCCGTACGCATGGGTCTCGGATATCAGATCTCAGATCGCGAATCCAAAATCCCAAATCCTCCTACACCAACACCTCGACCGCGACCCGTGTGTCGGCCGAATCGAACTTGGTCTGGTCATTGTCCGGGCCACCATCGATGTAGTCGGCTCCGTTGAGGCCGTTGAGGATATCGTCACCGGCGTTTCCGTAGAGGGTGTCGTTGGATCCACCGCCTAAGAGTGTGTCGTTGCCGGCGTCGCCGCCGAGGATATCGCGACCAGCGCCGCCGGACAGGTAGTCGTCACCGTTTCCGCCGAAGATGCGATCGCGACCGATACCGCCCCAGACGGTGTCGGCGTCATCGCCACCGGCGACGCGGTTGGTTCCGTCGCGGGTGTAGACCGTATCGCGGCCCGCACCGGCATTGATGATGTCATCGCCGTGCGAGCCAAAGATCGCGTCATTGCCGTCCCCGCCATCCAGATAAGACGCGGGCAGGATTTCTTCAGTCATCTGGATCAGGTCGTTGCTGTCATAGCCGAACGCCTGAATCGAGGAGACGGTGCTTTTGGCAAAAGCGCGCGTCTGTCCGTTGACCGTGACGACATAGTTTGTTGACTTGGACCCGACGCCGATGCGGTCAGCCAGATCGGTCCCGTTGATGATCAGCACGCCGTTGCGAACCGATGCGAATGACTTGACGTTGGCGATACTGCTGGCGCGGGCAAAGGCACCTTTGTTACCCGCGATATCCACATACACCGGGTACGCGGCATCTGCGGCGGCAGCGGTGTAGGTCTTGTTGCCGTAGACGTAGTAGTTATTCTTCCCGCCTTTGACGACCGAACCAGTGGTGACCGATCCGTCACCCCAGTTGATGCTGGCCGACCAATTGGCGGCCACGCCAGCGGCGTCGGCGTCGCGGAAGGTGGCGACCAATACGCCGTTATTCGGCGCACCGCTGGTGGCTTGGAACGTCTGTCCACGCACCACGCCGGCCTGGCCTTCGCCGACGGCGATCGTCACCAACTGCGTGTCATAGATGCCATTGAGTGGCAGACTGCCGTTGGCGCTGGTACTGCCGCGCGAGTTTGCACCGGGCGTTTTGGCACCGACGTAAAGCGTGATCTTGCCGACGAAGCCGGTCTTGGGCACCAGCGTCAATACGCCCGTGCCCGCGACGATGGTGCTGTTGGCGACATCCAAACCATCGGCATCGACAAGTTGCGCGCCGTATTCGATCGCATCGCCTTCTGAATCGACACCGGTCAGTTGGATCGTGATGGGAGTATTGACGTTGGTGTAATAGACCGGCGACTTGCTGGTGAGGATCGGCGGGCTGTTGACCGAGTCGGTCACGCCGGTGACGGTGAATGATCGCGTCGCGACGCCTTCGGCGCTGGTTGCGGTGACGGTCACCGTCCCGCTGCTGGCGGCACTGAGGGCGACCTGCAAAACCGCGTCGGAGTTGTTCTCAACCACGCGAACAGTGCTGATCCGCACCGTGCTGTTCGGCCGCGAACTGCCATCGACCGCGACATCGCTGATCGCGTCGCGCGTGGCTTTTCCGCGAACGAGTTGGCCGAAGAGGGTGTGGTTGAAATCGAGGAAACGTTGCGGGCCTTCGGTGATGAAGAACTGGCTGCCGTTGGTATCTTTGCCGGAGTTGGCCATCGCCAGTTGGCCGTCGCCGGTGTAGCTGCCGATGGGGGTGAACTCATCGTCGAACTGGAAGCCCGGCCCGCCCGAACCGTCGCCGCTCGGATCGCCACCCTGGATCACGAAGTCGTCAATGACCCGGTGGAACGTTAAACCGTCGTAGTAACCGGCATTGATCAGACCTTTAAGTCGCGAAACCGTCTCTGGTGCGATGTCATCAAATAGCTGAAACACCATCGGGTCTGAGTAGCCCTGGACGTTCATCTCGATGAACGTGTTGGATTGGTTGCGAAATACTGCCGTCACCGCGCCGGAGTTATCGGTGACGGTGTAGGTGACTTTATCGCTGTGGTCATAGTCGGCGGTGATCGGGATCTGCACCGTGTTGCCGACCGGCACGTTGTAGCTGGGGATGACGTCGATGATGGGCGCGTGCAGGAGTTTGCGCGATTCGAGCGTTTCGATGACGGCTTTGGCGATGGGTCGGACGATCACGAGCGTAGCTCCTTGTCAGAAAACGGTTTACGCGGCATTTACGCCTGCCGACAACACGTCGGTGCTTCCATAGAGACGCTGAGGTTGCCGTTTGGGTTACGCATTGTCAAAGGAAGTAACAAAAATTCACACGATTTGTCGCGTTGCGACCCAGTCTAGGCATCAAAATCCCCAAAGTTCAACGAAATTCGCGCATTTGACCCGACTAAACCGCTTTTCATCCTCCCACATCCCGCCAGGCTCTATAGTTAGACGAAAGCGAGAAAATCATGATCAAAGACCAAATTAAGGACGCGTTGAACACCGATTCGATCAATTACGAGGAACTGACCGCGATGGCGATCAAGGGCGCCGCGCTGGTTGCCGGGGCGGCGGCGGCGATTGAGATCTTCAAGCATCGACGCCTGCTCAGCGTCGTCGCAGTCGGGGCCGCGTCGGCAATGTGCGTCAAACGCTATCTCGACAAACACCCGGACGCCTTTTCCTGCTCAAAATCAGCCAAACGCACCCGCCTGACCAGCGACATGGGATCGGCCTCCTACAAGAGCGGCGATTCCGTTCCGTCTTCGCAAAGCCCGCAAGACCCGATTGACGAGGCGATGATGGAATCGTTCCCCGCGTCCGATCCGCCCGCATCCTATCGACGGGCCTAGACCTGAAAGATGGTTGTGACGCCTATGCCGATGATCTTGCGCTTTTTGGCGCAAGAATCAGGTTATCGGACAAATCGATCTGTCGCGATGGCTTAACCGTCGAAACAGGCACGCCGATGACAATACGGTGAGGCCACTTCTTTCGGGCATTTTCGCGATCGGGCTGTTGCTGGCATCATCGTCGGCATCCGCAGCCGAGGCGGTCTCGCCCGAACTATCCAAAACTGTATCCGAAACGACCCAGTGGCTGGTCGCGCCCAATTCATCGGCGGCACCAGCGATCGCTACAAAGTCGGTGGCGATCTCGCTTGATCGAGTTCGTCAAAACGACCTCGTGACAATGACCGGCCGACTTGCCGACGCCCGATTATTGGCCGCATGCGCTTATCAGGGAACGCCGACGACTCTGGCCAGTGATTTATCCGAGCAGTTGCGAGCGACAACGGATGTGCCCGCCGAGGCGGTTAGGCCGATGCTGATCCCGCCGGAGCAAGCCAAGCCCATCGACGCCGCCGCCGCCAACTGGTGCGGCAATCTGTTGGATTTGAAGGACGGCGACGCCGTCGCCGCGATGGTCTATTGGTTTGCCGATACCAAGACGCACAGCCTGCTGAACGGTGCCGAGCCCGAGCAGCGGCTGACCCTGGTGCTGATCAAGTTCACCCCCACCCGCGACCCCGCCCAACCCTACGCCATCTCCCGCATCGCCTGGGGATCGGTCGATCGCCGGTAGACGCGATCGGTAGCCCACGATTCGGTTGTGCAATGATCGGAGCCACAAATCCGGCGGCCCCCTCTATTTTTGGCGTAGTCAATTGAGCCGTGTTTTCACGTCCCTGCGACAATTCACCCCATGCCATCGCTCGTTTTCCTCCTGCCTTTTATTGTGAAGAGGAGGGGCTATGGTAGAATCCGTTTCACGTCCAGAGACGCGTCGAGGATTCGGACGTTCGATGATGATCATACTTCAATCGCAGCCTAGCCGATTGATAATCCGCGCCACGCCCGCCAGGCGGGGGGCGTATTCCCACTCTCGTCGCAGGATCGCTTTTGTGATAGATCGAAAAAGCAAGAGCCGACCCCTTCAGGGTCCGTCGAACGGGATTGATGCTGTCCCCGGATTACCCACGGGAAAAGGAGAGTTGATGTGAATCCCAAACTGTCAGCGACCATGTGGGGCACGACGCGCCGCAGCTTTCTTCAGGCCACGGGGTTGGGCCTGCTCTCGGTCTGCCTGCCCGGCTGCGTCCCACAGTCTGCGGGCCGCAAGCCTAACATTGTCTTCATCATGGCCGACGACTTGGGCTATGGGGAACTGGGCTGTTACGGCAACACCTTTAATGAAACGCCGTACCTAGACCAGTTGGCTCGCGACGGAGTACGCTTCACCGACGCCTATGCCGCCGCATCGGTGTGTTCGCCGACCCGGGCAAGCATCATGACCGGCCTGTATCCGGTTCGAACCGGCATCACCACATGGCTGCCGCCCGGCGACCAGACCGATAAACACCTGGAGCCCCAGAAGTATGTGACCGTCAACGAATCGCTCGACAAAGCGGGTTACCACACGGGCTTGATCGGCAAGTGGCACCTGGACACCGATTTTGACAAGAATCCGGGAGGCCCGCTCAAACATGGCTGGCATGAAGTAATCGGAACTGAAACCGCTTACATCGCCATGGGCGACTACTTCTACCCCTACGCGAAGGTCAACACTTTCACGGAAGGCGCGCCGGACGAGTACCTTACCGACAGGCTGTTTGCCGAGGCCAACGGCTTTATCGAACGCAACCGGGCCAAGCCCTTCTGCCTGTATCTGTCGCTCTATGCGGTCCACGATAAGCTTGACGCTCCCAAGGCGATCGTCAGCAAGTACAAGCAGAAGTACGACGCCAAGTACGGCCCCGGTGAGGCGGACAAGAAGTGGCCGCAGCCGGAAAACTGGATTAAGAAGGGCAAGCCGGACAATCCGTGGCTGGCCGCCATGCTAGAGTCCGTTGACACCGGGATCGGGTCAATCCGAGAGCAGCTCAAGCGGCTGGACCTGGAGCGCGACACCTACATTATCTTCTTCTCCGACAACGGCGGCGCCGGCGGCGTGGCCAACAACGGTCCCCTGCGCGGTGCCAAGGGTACCCACTACGAAGGCGGCATACGCGAGCCGATGCTAGTCGCCCGACCCGGCACGGTCCCCCCCGGTGGTACCTGCTCGACACCCGTCAGCAGCATCGATTTTTATCCGACTTTCTGCGCCTGGGCCGGTGCGGCCTTGCCCGCCGGCGTCAAGCTAGACGGACTGGATCTGAGCCCGACCCTCCGCGGCGAAACGCTGGACCGCGACCGCCTGTTCTGGCACTTCGCAGACCTTAACGGCGTGGGCGACATGAGCACCGTCCGCATGGGCCGCTACAAGTACCATGAATTCAAGAATGGCAATATGGAACTGTACGACCTGGAAACCGATCTGGCCGAGAGCGAGAACCTGCTGGACAAGCTGCCCGCGAAGGCCGAACAGCTTCGCCACATTCTCCGCTCTTGGAGAAGGGAAGCCGGTGGTTCGCTGCGCGTGTTCGACGGGGACGCGGCCGGAGCCAAGTAGCGTTGCCAGAAGCCTCGGAGATAATGGTGACGCACTCCATTCATCTCAACGTGGTGGGGGCGGATTGCTAAGCTGGTGTTATGGCACGAGCAGGGCGAGTGATTGTGCCGGCGAGGCCGCACGGGACTGGTCCACATTACTAAACGGCTGCTTTTTTCGTGGAGCGTTTGACGCCGGTGCGCGCCGAGGCGGTCAGGCCGATGCTGATCCCGCTGGAGCAAGCCAAGCCCATCGACGCCGCCGCCGCCAATTGGTGCGGCAATCTGCTGGATCTGAAGGACGGCGAGGCCGTCGCCGCGATGGTCTATTGGTTTGCCGATACCAAGACGCACAGCCTGCTGAATGGTGCCGAGCCCGAGCGTCGGCTGACCTTGGTGCTGATCAAGTTCACGCCCACCCGCGATCCCGCCCAACCCTTCGCCATCTCCCGCATCGCCTGGGGCCCGGTCGATCGCCGGTAGACGCGATCGGTAGCCCACGATTCGGTTGTGCAATGATCTGAGACACACGTCCAGCGTCCCATTTAACCGCGTCCCCTGCGACAATTTACCGCATGCCATCGCCCGCTTCTCCTGATTCTTATCGTGACGGGAAACGGGGTATGATACAATCCGTTCCACGTCGAGGGACGTCTACAGGAATCGGGGTGTTCGATGATGACATTAAGTCACGCGCGGCCTGTCCGATCGATGTCCCACAACACGCCCGCCCGGCGGGAGTGGTTTTCCCGCTCTCGTCGTAGGAGCGCTTTTTGCAATAGT
>JBGSMH010000173.1:0-6074 GCA_041740275.1 Phycisphaerae bacterium | reverse complement strand
TTCTCCCCTTGCGGGCGGGCGACGGGGTAGTATTCGCCTTTGAAGTCCTTGGGGTCCTCGGGCTTGGTGTCGGTGGCGATCGGTTCGGCCGGGGCGTTGGACAGCTTTTTGATGGTGGCGGCCTCGGCGCGTTTTTGCTCGGCCTCGTCGGGCTCGTGCTCGGTGACACTCAGATCCCCCACGCTCGCCGCCAGGCGGGCGTTCAGATCGCCCAGTGCGTCCAGATCATCATCGGTAACGCCTTTGCTGATGCCGCCCGGCTCTTGCGTGGTGCGACTCGACACCTTACTCAAATCCATGCCGGTCTCGTTGGGATCTTCAGGCAGGCCAAAGCCCAGCTTGACCAGGCCGCGAATCACCAAAGGCCAGATGATCCCGATCACCACCACCGAGCCAGTCAGCAGCACGATCCACGCCCCGCGCGGGTATTGCCACCAACGCAGTTCACGATCGAACGGGATGTTGCCGCGCACGAAGCTTGTCGAGGCCTCGGCACCTTCAACCGGATTCACGCCGGTGATGCTCCACCACGCATAGCGGTAATCGAGTTCGGGCATCACTTCCTGGCGTTGCTTGAGGAAGTCGCCGACGCGGTTGTCGGGATCCTGAATATCCTTGCGATACGGGATCTCGGCGACGGTGTCGCCGGGCAGATCGTCCCACTGGTCGGTGTCGCGATTTCGGCGTCGTTCCGTGAACGTGACGCGTTGCACACGACGCCCGTTGGCGGACTCAATCGCGGGATAGATGACGATATTATGAATGACCGGCTGGCCTTCGGGCGTCTTGGCGTGCAAACGCTGATAGAAGGTCGTCGCCTGAAGCGTTCCGGCGTTGCCGAAGTCGTCGGCGGAGATCAGGAACATCCCCAGTACGCCCCCCACCGCCAAAGCGATCAGAAACCACTGCCAGATTCTCACCCGTTGAATAGCCATACTCCAATGTTCTACCACCAAATCGGATTGCGGTTGATTCTTAACTGGAAATGATCCAACAATAAGGAGTTACGGAAATCATCATTTTCTGACAAAAGGCGGATCATGCGTTGGATTGGGCTATTGGCGTGGGTGTTGTCGCTTGTGGGCGGGTGTGCGTCGTATCAGTACCAAATTGTCGCACCTGATGGATCTGCCCGCACCGTGCCCACGGATCAGGATCTGCGACTAGATGCATCCCCTGCCGAGTTGCAATTGCGACAGGTGGATAGTCGGTGTGTGGTATTGATCCAGAACCCGACGACCCAGCCGATCTCGCTGAACGGGGCTCAAAGTGCGTTGGTCGACCCGACCGGACGAAGTCGCGTCATCGCCAGCCAATTGATCCCGCCCGGTGCGTATGTGAAATTGGTCCTGCCGCCTTTGCGGGAATATGTCGAGCCTCGCGGGCCGCAGATCGGGATCGGGTTCGGTATGCGGGTTCAGGCGTCGGATAATCCAGAAAAGCCTGTTTACGCACAATATTTGCAGATCGGGCAAGGCCCGATGGAATATTGGGAGTGGGACGGAGAAGGGACGGCGTCGCTGGTGCTATCATTGTCTGAATCGAATCGGCCGGGTCAGTCGCACACGTTTCGGATTGAACGGCTGAAAAAGTAAGTTTGGTTAATTAACCCATTTTTTGAAGGAGCTTGTCATGTCGGAACCGATCTCTCGTCGCGATCTAATTGCCTCGTCTATTCCCACCGTCGCCGCCATTGGGTTGGGCGTGTTGGGTTCGGCAGCGTTTGCCCAGGACGCCGGCGTCGGAGGTGGTGCTGCCGGTGGCGGTCAACCAGTGAAATCGAACGTGTTATCCATGTTATCGGACCTTGGCAAGGATGGGACCTATACTCTGCCGAATCTGGCATATGCGTATGATGCGCTCGAGCCCCACATCGACGCCCAGACGATGGAACTGCATCACAGCAAGCACCACGCGGCATACGTTGCGAACCTAAATAAATCGATTGATTCGCTCGCCAAGCTGCGCGAAGAGCAGGAGATTGATGCGGGCAAATTGTCGGCATTGTCGCGCGATATCAGCTTCAATGCGGGCGGGGCGATTCTGCACACGGTCTTCTTCGGAACCATGGGCAAACCCGCAGCGGCGGCTGCGGATAACGCAGTGACGCAGGCGATCGGACAACAGTATGGCAGCCTGGACAAGTTCAAAGCCCACTTCAGCAAAGTCGCCGCCGGGGTGAAAGGCTCAGGCTGGGCGATCGCGTGCTATGAACCGATCGCCGGGAAAATCCTCATCACCGAGTCCGGCGACCAAGACTTGCGGCTTATCCCAGCCAGCATCCCCCTGCTCCTGATCGACGTATGGGAACACGCCTACTACCTCAAATACCAGAACCGCCGCGCTGACTATATCAAGGCGTGGTGGAACTGCGTGGATTGGAACGAAGTCGATTCGCTGTACGGGCAGGTGACGAAGATGTATGGAAAATAGGGTTGAAATGTGGAGTGTGGAATGTGAAATGCGGGAGACAGGAGTCAGGAGACAGGAGAACGACACACTCCAAACTTCCCATTCCACATTCCACACTTCACACTACACATTTCCAATTTGTTCCACATGGAACATTACATCGCATCCAACTCCACACCCAGCTTCTTGACCAGTTCATCGAACTGATCCAAGTCATTGTAGTGGATGGTGACCCGGCCTCTTTTGCCTTGTCCGCGGACTTGGACGCGCAATCCCAGTTGTCTGGACAGGGTGGCTTCAAGGTCTCGCTGGTGAGCGGTGCGGGTGTCGGTTGACGTGGGTGCGGGGGTCGGTGCCGGGGGCAATTCGATCAATCGCTCGAGATTTCTGATCGATAAGTCCTGATTCACACACAAGTTAGCCAATCGCTCCTGCTCGGTTGCATCGGGCACCCCCGCCAGCACTTTGGCGTGGCCGAGGCTCAGTTTGGCGTCGCGGACTAGGGATCGGACCGCTTCGGACAGGTCCAGTAGCCGCAGGAAGTTGGCGACGCTGGAGCGTTGCTCGCCTAGCCTGGCAGCCAGTTCTGCCTGGGTCAATCCAAGCTGCGACAGGATATTCTGGTACGCCTCAGCCCGTTCGATCGGGTTCAGATCCTCGCGATGAATGTTCTCCACGAGCGCCAATTGCGCCTGGGCATACGAGTCAACCTCCCGGACGATCGCAGGGATTTCGGTCAAGCCCGCGAGCTTGGCGGCCCGGAAACGTCGCTCGCCTGCGATCAACTGATACGCGTCCCCCACCGCGCGGACGACGATGGGTTGGATCAACCCGTTGGTCTTGAGGCTGCTGGCGAGGTCCGACAGGCTCGCGTCATTCCAGGATCGCCGGGGCTGATGGGGGTTCGGCGTGATCTGCGACAGCGCAACCACCCGCCAAGGCGTCACCGGCGGGGGAGTCGCAGCCGACGCGCCCGAACCACTTCGATCCGCGCTTGGCGCGGTTGACTCGGCGGTTTCATCTGCAACTTCCGTATCATGGACCGACAACAATGAACTCAGACCTCGACCCAGCCGCGGACGATTCGATTGCTTTGACATGGTTTATGCTCCTGAAGATTGTTCCACGTGGAACATGGTAGCGACGGGGGGTCAGTATGAAAAGGTTGGAAGAGCGTGATTCGTGGAAGACCAGGCAAGCCGATTTGTATTTCACGAACCACGAACCACGAGTCACGAGCCGCGATCAAAGAACTTTCCGCTTGATTTCCCCATCTCTCCATGATAGGCTTTTGTTCGGTATTCATCCACAGTGGAAACCCTCGGCATACAACTTCGTAAAGCCCGTCTGGATAAAGGTTTAAGCCTCGATGAGCTGGCGCGCCTGACAAAGATTTCCAAGCCTTACCTTTCGCTGATTGAAACCGGTCGGGTGGTCAATCCGCCGAGCGACGAAAAATTACAGCGACTCGAAACCGTCCTCGGCTTCTCCCCCGGCGAACTGGTCAGTCAGGCCCATCTGCACCGAACCCCCAAAGATATCCGCAGGGTTCTTAGCGCCTTGGCGAATCGCGCTTCAACGTCCGATAACCCCTCAAACAACGATTCCCCCGACAACTGGTGTGGCGTGGACTTGGACGCGGCATATGTCGATGGGGTGCTGCATCAACTGGTCGATCAAACCGCCGCCGATCTGGAACCGGTCCGACTCAACCGCGTCCCGATCATTAACCGCGTCGCCGCCGGGTATCCAACCGATTTTACGGACCTGGCTTACCCGCGCGGGCACGCCGATGCGTTTGTGGGTTGCCCGGACCTCTCGGATCCTGATGCGTTCGCCGCCCGCGTGCATGGCGACAGCATGTCGCCTCGCTACACGCCCGGGGACATCATCATCTTCTCACCCGCCGCCACCGCGCGAGACGGCGACGATTGCTTCGTCCGATTTGAAGACGGCCAGACGACGTTCAAACGCATCTTTTTCCAGAAGTCCGAAGATGCGGACGATGACGATCCGCTGATTCGTCTTCAGCCGCTGAATGATCGCTA
Source organism: Phycisphaerae bacterium (assembly GCA_041740275.1). Taxonomy (GTDB): domain Bacteria; phylum Planctomycetota; class Phycisphaerae; order Tepidisphaerales; family Tepidisphaeraceae; genus BPJO01. The sequence goes on along the minus strand of JBGSMH010000173.1, from coordinate 1,614 downwards.
CCCGCCACGCATTGCTCGGGCACAGGAAATCACCGGGCTCTATCGAGCGATGTTTCGTTACCAGTCGATCGAAACGCTATGAAAAATGCGGATTTTCACCACGAAGTCGCGAAGCGCACGAAAAGGAACACGAAGAAGAGGATTGGTGATTCGTGGCTCGTGGCTCGTGGTTCGTGAGGGAAGAGCCGTGTGTTCAGCGACATTCCAAACTTCAAACTAGAATTCCTTCGTGCCTCTTCGTGACCCCTTCGTGCCATCGTGAGCTCTTTCGCATTCACTCAAATGTAAAACTTTGATCAACGCATTTGCCCTCTGCGTCGAATCGTTATCATCTGTTCCACCATGAGCGCCACGCTCGAAGCCAACTTGCCGTCCACCGTCCCGCCGCCGGAATATAACCAGACGGGCGTGGATTATTCCGCGCCCATGCCGCGTCCGAAGGTTAAGGGGTTGGTGATCGATTATCACACCCACATGGTCGCACATCGGCATCTGCCCGATTGGATGCGGGCGATGCGACATTTCGGGATCGACGCGTTCGTGTCGATGACGCCTCTGGAGGAAGCGGTTCGCGTCAAGCGCGAGTTGGGTGATCGGGTTCACTTCATCGCGATCCCCAAGTGGGGGGATGATCGATCCGATTGGGTCGATCAGTGGCTGCGTCGGCTCGAGGCGTTTTACAATCTGGGCAGCCGGATCATCAAGTTTCACATGGCACCGGGAACGATGGCGCGGGCAAACTTCACGTTGGAGCATCCGGGCATCCAGCGGATCATCCGCGAAGCCGTCTCGCGGAAGATGCTGTTGATGTCCCACGTCGGCGACCCGGACCTGTGGTATCAGAACAAATACACCGATCACGGCAAGTTCGGTATTCGTGAAAGGCATTACGATATCTGGGAAGCACAATTGCGCGAATATCGCGATAACCCGTGGGTCGGTGCGCACCTGGGCGGCAACCCTGAAAACCCCGGCCGATTGCAGCAACTGCTCGATACCTATCCCAATTTGTATCTGGACCTGAGCGCGACGCGCTGGATGGTGCGCGAGGTCAGCATCCGCCGCGACGCGATGCGCGATTTTGTGATCCGCAATCAGGATCGGCTGCTGTGGGGCAGCGATCAGGTCAGCGGCGACACGCGCGGGTTTGATTTTCTGGCGTCGCGATTGTGGTGTCATCGCAAGTTGTGGGAGACCGCCTGGATCGGCAGAAGCCCGATCCTTGATCCCGATCTGGATGCCGACCATCAGCCGATGTTGCGCGGTCTTGCATTACCCGATGAGGTGCTGCAAAAGCTGTATCACGACAACACCACCCGCCTGCTCGGCCAGTTTGGTGTTCACTTCAGATAGAAGTGGGCAGGGGGCAGTGGGCGGCGGGCAGAGTTTTGCGTTTGGGGTTTGACGCTCCAGTTTCACAAAGCCCCAAGCTAATTCTTCTTGCTTTTTCGTGTGCTTCGCGACCTTTGTGGTTCATAAATTCATTCACCACGAAGACCACGAAAGACACGAAAAGACCTAAATACCTGCATGATAAACAGTTGTCTTAGAAACTCAGATTCCTTCCAAACAGCCGGGTTGATCTCCGCGCTCTCTGCGGCTCTGCGGTCGATC
>JBGSMH010000172.1:0-4505 GCA_041740275.1 Phycisphaerae bacterium | reverse complement strand
TCGACCACGATCGCGCCGGCTTCCACGTCGGCAGACATTCGGGCTTCCTTGGCGATGTGCAACTTGCCGGTGGTATTGATCCGACCTTCAAACTTGCCTTGCAATTTCAGACCTTTTTCAAAGGTCATCTCGCCTTTGAATGAAGCGTCCGGGCCAATGATCGTCGGGAAATCCGCTGTGTTATCCGCCATAGGTGTTACCTCCATGTTTTGCCAATCTTCAGTACGTCCAAACGCAAACTCTACCGCTTGCAGACCCTTCGGGAAAGCGATCACGCCTTCAGAACTCAGATCACCCGCGTCAGGTCGTCTTCCAGAAGCAGAATCAATGCCGATTCGTCGCGGTCATCGCGATCGGGTTGGCGCGTCGAAACGGCTCGGCCACTGACGTAGAGTTGGTTTCCGTCAACAAAAATGCCCGATGCAAAATCGTCGTCGGCACCACCGATGCGGGTGGCATTGATGTACTTGCCGCGTGGGCTGAGCCGCGAGACGAACCAGTCGTAGCTTTCGTCCCGGCCACCATCACTGTTGCCGTCTTTGATTGATCCATCATCGGTTAACGCACTGCTCAGGATCACTTCACTGGACCCGGGAGCAAAGTCGGCATCGTTATAGAAAGACCCGATCGTATAGATGCTGCCATCGGCACCGATCTGCATGTCGGCGATGGTCTCCAGATAACCCCCGCCCATCTGGGCCTGCCAGACCGGTTGGCCATTGGCTTCAAAACGGCTGATGAGTATGTCCGAATAATCCGGTTCATCGCCCGGGTCTTCGGGTGTGGCGGTGAAGATTCGGGTGACATTGCGACGCGGATCGACATCCACCTCGTCGCTGAAATATCCGCCCGTATATACGCCGCCGTCCGGACCGATCGCTACGCTGACATTGCCATCGGCTTCTTCGCCGCCGGTCGCCAGTGCCCACTGGAACTGGCCTTTGCGGTTCAGATAGCCCAGATACGCATCGGTTTCATCATCGGCCTCGATCACATATTCACGACGCGACGGATCAAAGTCGGTCTCATCGGCAAATGTGCCAACAAAATAGACGTTTCCGCTGGACGTGACCGCAATATCGTTCACCGCCTGACGCAGGCTGGCACCGGCGGCTTCGGACGTGAAGTGATAAACCCACGACAAGACATTGTTCGGGCTGAGGCGCATGACATAGCCGGCGTCACGTCCCTGGTCGTCGTTCAGTGATATTTTCAGACTCCGATCAAATATCGCCTCACGTGTGAAATATCCTCCGACAAAGACATTGCCACCGGCGTCGAGTCCGAGCGATAAAGCGACATCGTCAAACCGTCCGCCGATCTGACGGGTCCAATCCACCGTTCCGTTGCTTCCGTTAATTTTGACGACAACCGCGTCGTAATAATCTTCGTTGAAATCCTTGTTGGCGGTCAGGGTGACGTTTCCGACAGTAATGGTCTGTCTGAAAGCGCCCGAAATATAGATATCGCCAGCGGCATTGACCGCCAGGTCATAGACATACTCACCGGCCTCGGCGGGCAATTCCCCCACTTTGCCGATGTACGACGCCAGCCGCTCGGCATTGATCGGCGGGCTGCGATCTTCAAAATCTTCGAAGTCCTTTTCCGTGTGATTGCCACCCATACGCAACGCCCAGCGGAGCGATCCGTTGGGGTTGTAACGTGCGATATAGGCGTCACTGTCACCCTGTGCGGTCAGACTGTTGACGGCTGCGGTCGGGTCAAAATCAACGGTTCCGGAGAAAAGACCGGTCGTGATCAGCCCGTCACTGGTGGCAACCACCCGCTGGGCGTTATCAAACCCCGGCCCGCCATACGCCAGCGGCAAGACGCCCGTGTCGATCGCGAGATGACAACGAGACTCCAAATTTTCAATCACCGATCGGCTGGCGTCGCGGGCAGTAGACATAAGCTAGTCAAATTACCCGCCCGCACGTCAATCGTCTACTTTGCGACGCCAGGAAGATTGCGTCGGGGTCTGCCGACCATCGGTCCTGCGCTGCAACAGCCCACCAACTTTTCACTTGTTGCATTTGTTGCATCGGGTTTCGTCTATGTGAAAAACATAACCCTTGGCCGCCGCAGAACTTAGAAATTTCGACACCTCAAAAGTGTTGCGCGCCGCGTGCAACTGTTGCAACTCCTACCTTTCCGGCCGGAGATTAGCCCTTCCGAATAGACTGTCAGAGAGCCATCGCTGCGAGGGGATACACGATCTCCGAAGCCCCAAACGCAGCTCAAAACGACCGTGGTACTATATCCCCGAATACACTAAAAGTCGGCGGTAAAACAGGCAAATCCGCCGATTTCTTGCCGGCACTGACACGATGCTGTCACCGCAAGTGAAACGAGACTTGAGGACAGACTAACGAATACAGTCCCGCGGATTGCGGTACTCCGGAGACATTTTACAGTGCGCTATACGCACGACCAACGCCAGCAAGCTCGCGGCTACACTGAATCAACTTGGTCGTTCTGAATTGCTCTCTGTGTGATCTGCGGTCTCGGTGGCGAATTCGTTTCGTGCAGGCAGTCTGAATCCAATCCGCGTTCATCTACGTTCATCTGCGGATTCAACGCATTTTGGGATTCGCCCCTTTCCTTTCATAAGGCTCGAGACCATTCTTGTTCCCGTTTGCACGCCTATGATCGGGCATGTCGCATCCCAGCCCTGCAACGATTGGCCAACTGAAACAGACCGGCTACCGATACATGTCGGTCAAGGACGAACTCCGCAAGAATCTGATCTCCAAACTGCGGGCCGGGGAAGAGCTGTTTCCGGGCATTCTCGGGTATCGCGAGTCGGTCATCCCGCAGGCGATCAACGGCATCCTGGCACGGCACGACATGCTTTTCCTCGGATTGCGTGGCCAGGCCAAGACACGAATGCTGCGGCTTTTGCCCAGTCTGCTCGATGAGTGGATTCCGGTGCTCAGCGGCGTGGAAATCAACGATGATCCGCTAGAACCGATGACCCGAACCGGCAAACGCATCGTCAGCGAGCAAGGCGATGACGCCAAGATTGAGTGGGTTCATCGCGGCGATCGCTATCAGGAAAAGCTGGCCACGCCCGATGTGACGATCGCTGATCTGATCGGCGAAATCGATCTGGTCAAACATGCCGAGGGTCGCTATCTGTCGGACGAATCGACGATGCACTACGGCCTGATCCCGCGCTGCAACCGGGGAATCTTTGCGATCAATGAATTGCCGGATCTTGCTCCGCGCATTCAGGTCGGGCTCTTTAATGTGCTCGAAGAACGCGACATCCAAATACGCGGCTATCCGATTCGGTTGAATCTGGACACCTGCCTGGTCTTTAGCGCCAACCCGGAGGATTACACCAACCGTGGGCGAATCGTCACGCCGCTGAAGGATCGCATCGGGACGGTCATCCGCACGCATTACCCGGAGACAACCGGCGAGGCTTTGCAGATCGTTGCCGAAAATGCCTGGCTGAACCGCAACGGCGGAGCCAGCCCCAGCGGCGTAAAGGTGATCGTGCCGACCTTTATGTCTGAAATCGTTGAAGAAGTCGTCCGTCTGGCGCGAACCAGCCCGCATGTCAGCCAGTCCTCCGGCGTGAGCGTGCGAACCAGCATCGCCAATGCCGAATCGCTGGTCAGCAACGCCGAGCGACGGGGGATTTTGACGGGCGATGAAACGGTCGTGGCGCGGATTTGCGATCTGGCGCACATCAGCGCCAGCAGCCGTGGAAAGATCGAGATGACGCTGGCAGATGATGACGCCAGTGAGGACAAACTCATTCAATCGCTGGTCGGCGAGGCGGTGAAGAATGTTTTCAATCGTGTGACCAAGAAGATGAACTTTGAGCAAGTGTCCGAAGAATTCAGCGGCAACATCACCTTCCCGGCAGGCGATGATCTGAAGTCCGAGGAGTTTGTCGCGAACATGAAGGCGCTCAAACCCCTTTCACAGGCCGCCGGGCAGGTGATGAAGGCGTTGGATTTGGAAGACACCCCCGCCTTCCGCGCCGCGGCGGGAGAGTTTGTGCTCGAAGGTTTGTACGTCAACAATCGATTGAGCAAATACAGCAAAAACGGACAGGCTTTTTTCCGAAAATAGCCTGTCCGCTTCAATCCGCCAGCTTATGACAGATGCTGGCGCAGATACTGCTCGACCTGATCGATATTGATCTTGTCCTGCTGCTGCGTATCGCGGTTGCGAATCGTGACGATCTGGCTGGCGACGGTGTCGCCATCAATGGTGACGCAGAACGGCGTGCCGATCTCGTCCATGCGGGCGTAGCGTTTGCCGATCGCCTGCTTGGGGTCGTATTCGCAGGTGAACTTCGTCCGCAAATCCATGTACAGCTTCTCGGCGATCTCGGGCATGCCGTCCTTGTTGACCAGCGGGAAGATGCCGACTTTCACCGGCGCGAACTTGGGCTTGAACGCGAAGTACTCCTTGCAGGGACGTGACTCGTCGTAGCGATACGCTTCGCACAACAGCACCAGTACCGCCCGCGTCAGGCCGGATGCGGG
>JBGSMH010000171.1:0-1784 GCA_041740275.1 Phycisphaerae bacterium | reverse complement strand
CGATCCGCACGTCCTCGCCCGCGCGACGGCGTTATTGAAGGCGACCAAGCCCGATCGGCAATGATCTGCACGCACACTTGCGTGGCGAACACGCGGTATTGAAGTGAAAACGCCGATTGGGCAGGTGTTGCGGGATACTTTGTTGTGGGCACTTCCGTTTGGCGTGCGAATCGGCATAATGGGCACTCTTAATTTTTTACGAGGAGTGCGATGGGCCCGACGAACGTCGCCCTGTTAAAACTGTACGAGGCCGAGACTCACCTGCGTGAAGCGCAGCGGAAGCTCGACTCTGCGACCCGCAATGTCCGCTTGCAGCAACGGAAGGTCGATGACCTGACCAGCCGCCAGCAGACGACCGCCGACGCCCTGATCAAGCAACGCGCCAAAGGCGGCGAGCTGGATCTGGAAATCAAGTCAAAAGACGAGAAGGTCGAGCACCTGCGACAGCAGCAGGCCAGCGCCCAGACCAACCGTGAATATCAGGCGTTTCTGATCGAGATCAACACTCACAAGGTGGATAAAGCCAAGATCGAAGAAGAAGCGTTTAAGATCATGGAAGCGGTCGACGCGTTGCAGAAGGAAACCGAGTCGCTTGCGACGCAATTGGCGGCTGAGTCTGCCAAGCTGGTGGAACTGCGGGGTTCGATTGATGATCGGGTCAAGCAATTGACCGCCGACGTTGAAGCCGCCCGCCCGCTGCGCGATCAGGCCGCCGAAGCCGTATCCCCGACCGCCCGGCTGCTCTTTGAGCGTCTTGCAGAGCGGTATGATGGCGAAGCGATGGAGCCCATCGATAAGCCGCACCCCAAGCGCGAAGAATACGTCGCGATGATCTGCAATGTCGATCTGACCGTCGATATATACAATCGTCTGCACACGCGTGACGAAGTGATCGGCTGTCCGTCGTGCGGGCGTCTGATGTTCATCCCGGCCGACCTGGTTCCTGAAAAAGCGGTTCATAAGCCCAAGGAAAAGAAGGCCCGCAAGCCCAAAGGCGATCTGGCCGCTCCGATTCCGCTTCAGTCACTGGCCGGTAGCGTGGTGTCGAGCGTCGATCAGGATGAAGACGAAGAAGTGGTGTCGGTTCAGGTGACCGAAGAAGACGCCCCGACGACCGATTCGCAGTAAGCGTAAACGTCGGGTTCGCAGGTCATTGCTCGTAAATCATCGTTTTTCCCGTTTCTGTTATGCCTCCAGATAAGCCCGTCGTTTTGATCTACACCGACGGCGCCTGCGACCCCAACCCCGGCGTTGGCGGGTGGGCGGCGATCCTCATCCATCCCGACACCGGCAAAAAGTCCGAAATCTCAGGCGGCGAGCGCGATTCGACCAACAATCGCATGGAACTGACTGCCGTCATCGAGGCGTTGTCGCGTCTGAAAATGCCCAGCAGCATCATCACGCTCGTTACCGATAGCGAGTATGTCAAGAACGCCTTCACGCAGAAGTGGCTGGTCAACTGGCAAAAGCGCAACTGGATGACCGCCGGCCGTAAACCTGTGAAGAATCGGGACTTATGGGAAAAACTGGTCGAACTGACCGCGACCCATCACATCGAGTGGAAATGGGTGCGCGGGCACGCGTTTGACCCGCTGAACAATCGCTGCGACGAATTGGCCGTTGCCGCGCGGCAAAAAATCGCCGCTGTTGTAACGCTTTGAAAATGTCACCTGTTTTGACGCAATGAAAATGTCACCGATCAGCCCGCTTTCCGCAACACCGGGGAGGGCTGTTTCAACCCCGATTTGCTCACTATCCGGATCTGCTGAGCCTTCGTCGGCTTA
>JBGSMH010000170.1:0-6031 GCA_041740275.1 Phycisphaerae bacterium | reverse complement strand
GTTGCAGGGCGATTTTGATCTGACCCAGAACCGCATCGACCGCATCGACGCGGAGATTTCGCAGAATGAGCGGACGATGCGCGACATCGAAAAGCGCAGCTACATGCTCACCGCTGACGGCACCTACATCCGCGTGCCGCTGCCTGCGGCGTATTACGATTTCCAGCGGGACAACGTTCGGCTGGCCGGGGAGCGGCGGGAAATGAACAGTCGGCTGGAGTTGCTGCGCGATGCCGCCAAACGCGCCCAGGCCGATCTGCCCGTGCCCAAGTTCACGGGGTCGATTCAGGCGATTGGCGAGGATGGTGTGCCGATCGTGATCCCCGAAGGCGTTGATCCGTCGGTGCTTCGCATGGAGCGACCGCCTGCTCCGACACCCGATCCGGCGGCCTCCCAGCCCGCACCGCCACCCCCGCCGGTGATCCGCATCGGTCCGGGCGGCGAGGGCTGATTGGTTACAGCACAATTGCGGACAATTCGATATTGGATCGGCCCGCAACGCACACCTCCGGCGTTTTTGCTATACTCCCGCCCCTTATGCGTTTGACTTATCTGGACAATAACGCCACGACTCAGCCCGACCCGCAGGTGGTCGCGGAGATGACCACCTATTTGACCGAGATTTGGTCCAATCCCTCCTCGGCACACCGATTCGGGCAACGTGCCCGCCATGGTGTGGATATCGCGCGGGAACGTCTGGCGGAACTGGTGCATGTTGACGCCAATGACATCTGGTTTGGCGGCGGGGGGACCGAGATCGTCAACACCCACATTCGCACGCTGCTGGCGAGTCGATCGCCGCGCAAGAAGATCGTCACCAGCACCATCGAACACGCTGCCACGCGCGAACTGACCACACAACTGGAGCGCGAAGGGTATGAGGTCGTCCGTATTGAGGTCGATCGCCAGGGCGAACTGGACATCGTGCAATTGATCGACAAGGTCGACGACGAGACGGCGATGGTCTCGATGATGTGGGCCAATAACGAAACCGGCGTGGTTTTCCCGGTCGATCAGATCGTTGAGATTTGCCACGGCGCGGGCGTGCCGTTTCACACCGATGCGACACAGATCATCGGCAAGATCGACGTCGATTTTCGCGCCGCCGGGGTGGATTGTGCGACATTTGCGGCACACAAATTTCATGGTCCCAAAGGCATCGGCATCGGCTATGTCCGCAAGGGTTTGCGGGTTCGGCCACTGGTGCTGGGAGGCCCGCAAGAACGTAATCGGCGCGGCGGGACCGAAAACGTCCCCGGCATCGTCGGTGCGGGCAAAGCCGCCGAATTGGCCAAAGCCCACTTTGCGGACATGCCGCGCGTCCGGGCGATGCGCGATCGACTGGAGAATGCGATCCTGACGACGATCGCCGATTCGCACGTCAACGGGCATCGTCAACACCGCACACCCAACACCGCCAACATCGCCTTTGCACGGCTGCAAAGTGAGGCGATTTTGCTACTGCTCAGCGAGCAGGGCATTTGCTGCAGCGCCGGAGCGGCGTGTTCGAGTGGGTCGCTCGAACCCTCACACGTCATGCGCGCCATGAAAGTCCCGGATATCATCGCCCATGGCGCGATCCGGTTTTCGCTGAGTCGCTTTACGACCGATGAGGATGTCGATCACTGCCTGAGCGTGCTGCCGCAGGCGATCGACAAACTCCGTGCGGTTTTGCCGATGGCGGTGTGATGACCGAACAGTTTCAGTTGCCTCTTTCGTTCTTAGCGGGTGCGGCGGCGTGCTTTTACGGCGCGACGCACCTGCTGTGGCGCGGGTTTGGCGGACATACCCCGGCCCGGCCGATGCTTCGAGGAGTGGTGCTGGGACTGCCGGTGGTTGCGGTCGCTGCATATGCCAGCCTCGCCGGTGCGTCGGCGATGGGCGTGTCGATCCTCCTCAGCGGGGCGGTCATTTTTGTCACGCTCATCCTGGGCGTGATCGCGATCAGCAACCCGTACCCATCCGGAACCGCATCGCCCGCCCTCCGCCTGCTCCCCCCGTTGGCGGCGGCGACGTTTGTCATTGGCCTATCCGGCGAATTGACGATCACCCATGCGATCGCACTGCTGTCGATGACGCTCGTGCTGTTCTGGTCACACCCCTCCGAAACGGACGAACAAGCCGGTTCACTGGACGCACCCGCCAGCGCTTTGGCGGGGGCTCTATTGGTCGTTGGTACGATCGCGTTGGGCGTGGCGGTGACGCGATTGCTGACGCTCCCGATCCTGCCCGTGATCGGGCCCGTGATCGTGCCGCTGACCATTTTGGGCGCGATCGGCTTGCTGGTCGGCGACGCCCACGCCCGATCATCCCGGCAGGCGACCGATACCGTCGTCGCGACGGCAATCACGCTGATCGGTATTGGTTTGCCGCTGGTGATTCTGATGGCCCATTTGGTGGCGGCGATGGCGCCGGTCGCCTCAACCCAACCGGCCACTCAATCCGCCACCCCCGTAGCGGCGGCGGTGGTGATGCCGATCCAATCGTGGCGAATCGATACCGTGCTGCTCACTGTCATCTGTCTGATGCTCACCCCCGTCGGCCTCGGCCGATTCAAACTCTCCCGGCTCGACGGGTTGCTCTTGATCCTGGCGAGTCTGGCGTTCCTGATGATCACCGTCAGTACGGCGCGTCTGTAACTCGGCTATTCCTTGAGCAACTTTTCGAACTCGGCGGGCGTGAGAATCGTCCACTCGGTCTTTAGCGACGCGGACTGACCGATCGCCAATTCGACAGTGGGACCGATCAACTCCATTTCGATATAGGATTGCGGCGTGGGGACGCCCTTGTCACCTTCTGTGAAATAAAGTTGAGCGGCGACCAGCTTCTCGAGGTCTGGCGAGTCGTTATCGGCAGTGCGCAGGATCAAAACCACTCGATCACCCACCCGCACCGCAATCGCATCCCCGGCCAGGCCGAACTTTGCACCCGTGAAGACGGGAGTCACCTTCAGCCAGCGGCCTGCGACGGGTTCGGACTTGATCACCTGTGTGCCCATCTGCGTCGTCGGGACGGCAGGGGGATTGGGCATCAAACGGACGTACACATCCTGTACCGCCGGGACTTGCGCGATCGACCACGCGGCCACTTTGGGTAGCGGTTTGGTGGCGGTCGGTTTGGCGACGCGGGTCAGCGTATAGGTGTTCTGGACTCGTCCGTCGGCGGTGATGGCGGTGAGTCGATGGGCTTGCAGGCCGGTGTCGGGATCGACCGGTCCCTGAAGACTCATCTGCTGCACCGGCTGCACCGGCTGTACCGGCTGCGCCGGTTCGACGGCTTTCTGCTGGTAAGGCCCGCGGTCGATCGTCGCCGGCGGCGGCCAGCCCCAGCCGCCATCATTTTGGGGCCACGACCACAGCTTGTCGCCGCCAAAATTGATGAATGTCCCAATTTTCGCCGGTTCAGCACCGGGATAGGTCCAGAGAATATTCGGTTCGCCCACGCGGGAGAAGTGCATCACCCGTCCGATCTCAGGAGAGACTTGGACTTCGTGCTTGCCGTCGGTCAACCGGTACGTCGGGCCCCAGTCGGGGCGGGTGTCTTTGAGAAGCTCTGGCGGATTCGCTTGGGCACAGCCGGCCAGAAGCAGCACAAGCAATGTGGAGCCGATGGCGCGGTTGAGCATAGGCCTCTCGTTTTGTCAGAACGACCAAATCGCAAATCCCACTCAGTTCTTCATCGCCTCAACGCCACCCATGATTTCAGACAATTCGGTGGTGATCTGGCTCTGCCGGGCACGGTTGTACTGCAGGGACAATGCTCGGGCCATTTCCTCGGCGTTGTCGGTGGCGGCCTTCATCGCGACCATGCGGGAGACGTGCTCGCTGGTGGCGGCGTCGAGGTACGTCTGGAAGAACGCGGTCTTCACCGCCAGTGGGATAAGCTCATCGAGCAGTTCCTTGGGAGCGGGCGAAAACTCGTAGATCAGCTTTTCGTCGATCTCCGGCATCGCCATCGTGGCGTCAATACCGACGGTTTTGTCATCCATCGCGCCACGCTTGGACTGCTCTTCCTTCTCGCTGACCTGCTGGGCGATATTGTCAATGGTCTCCTTGAGCGCCGCCAGCGGGAGCAGCGGGTAGACATCGGCGCGTTGTACGCCGGTCGAGATGAAGTTCATGAACCCGATAAAGACCCCGTCGATCTTACCGGCAGCAAAATCGCCCATCAGTTCGTCCGCCAGGGTTTCTGCCTCGACAAACTTCGGCGGGTCGCTGACGGGGATCCGCGACTTGATCGCACGCTTCTGGAAGTTGAGATAGTTCACGCCCTTCTTACCGGCGACATACAGATCGACCGTCAGTCCCTGGGCTTCAAGATTCTGAATGTATTTGAGACTGGTGCGGATGACGTTGCCGTTGTACCCACCGGCCAGACCACGGTTGCTGGTCAGGAGGACGAAGGCGACGCGCTTGGACGCGTTTTTCGGATCGACCCGTCGGAACAGGGGGTGGTCGACGGCATCGCCGGCGGCGCGGGCGACGTCGGCGACGATCTCGCGGATCTTGAGTGCGTAGGGCTTGGTCCCGACAGCGCGCTTGAGCGACTTCTGGAACTTCGCCGTCGCGATCATCTGCATGGTGCGGGTGATCTTGCGGATGTTTCGGACCGCTTTTCGACGCTTAACAATCGCTCGTGCCTTGGCCATCGCTATCCTCGGTAAAACCTCTGAATGGAGAGGGGGAAATTATCGTCATTCGGGGGTTTGAAGCAAGCGGCGGCGGGTCTGTCGTCCTCAAATCACAAATTCCTGCCCTGTTGAAAACTCCCACGCCACTTAACACCGTTGATTCCCGATGTTACGATTCGGGAAGAAGTTGGCGGACCAAAGGAACGCAATGACCAAGTTCAGGGTGACAGGCTCTAACAAAGAGACCAGTTCCCGCATGACTCTGGAGCTAACCGCGGCCTGTAAGAGTGATGCAGAACGCAAAGCGGTTCATGCGGGCATGATTGTGGCCCATGTCGCGCCGATACACGAAAAACCCATAACCACCGAGGAGCACAAAACACCCATGGCTAAGAACTACCGTCCCGAAGAATCGTCCAGCAGCCAGAAAAAACTGCTTATTGTTTTCCTCGTCCTGCTGGTGATCTTCCTGTTCACCGGTCTGGTCTGGCCAGGCTTCTGGCTGTAAGACCCGATTCGTGACCCAAAATTACGCCAAAGCCGCCCGCTATTGCGAGGCGGCTTTTGGTGTGCGCACAAACCGAGTGGTCGCGCCGACGAGTTCGAGAATTTCTATCTCTTCTTTGCGTTGCCAAAACGACAAGCGAATGCTGTTGCTTATAATGAGCAGACCCACGCTCAAGCTGAGCGCCCACATCAGCAACAACAGTCCACGGGCGCTGGTTAAAAAGTGGGTAAAATTCTCGACCCAACCCTGGCCGTAGAAAACGTCGTCGATGAAATCAAGGCCTTTGAGCTTCGCGCTCCACGTTTCTAGCGCTCGCACGCGAGTTTCCGACGGAATCGAGCCGCTTAGCCGCAGTTCGTAGCTCGACGGGATCGGCGAACTCCATTTGGGATCTTTTAAAAGATCCAGCGACTCGGGCCCCAGCGCCGCCAAGAATTTTTTGGTCGCCTCAACTTTAGGGGTAAACTGCACTTTTTCAAAATCGCCGCTCTTTTCGATCTGGTTCTGAAAGCCGTCGAGGGTCGACTGTGGCGTGCCCTCTTTTAAATAAACAATCATCTCGAGGCCGCGGCCCCACTGATCGATGGTTCGATTAAAAGTTGAGTAGCCGAGAAATAAAAGATTGAGCAGCACCAGAACCAAGGTCATTACGGTGACCGACGCCACTTGCAAAACCCAGTGGCGCCGCCACGCGCGCAGCAAATGTTGAACGGCGTACGAGTTCACGACTGCACCTCTCCGGCCTGAATCTGCATCACACGATACGGCTTACGGCGAATCAGCTCAGTATCGTGGGTCGCGATAAAAACCGTGGTGCCTTGAGCATTAAACGCTTCGAGCAGCGAGAAAATCTCGCCGCTCATACGGTTATCTAGATTCCCGGTCGGTTCATC
>JBGSMH010000169.1:0-3561 GCA_041740275.1 Phycisphaerae bacterium | reverse complement strand
AACCGACCCCTTTAGGGTCGTCCAAGAACCGACCCCGTTATCGTCCCCTAGGGCTGGAATTGCATGGGAAGAGAAAACATGAAGACCGAATTTGCGAAGCGGGCATTAGTTTGGTCTGTGACACTGGTCGTGGCGTCTTGTGGCTGTCAAGACTCAGGAAGTACAAGGGAGGGAGACGTGGTCGACTTTACGGTGAGGCGTGCTCTTGAAACTCGGGAAACCATTTCGGCCACTGATCGTATTACGCTGCAGTCAGTAGCGACGGCTAGCTATAAGCTTTCCTTAATTGGGGTGAAACCGTACGACGAGCGTAACTCATTCGAAAACACAGAGTTCATCGTCGGCGACGTGAGCCTTGGGCATGGAGCGTTGGCTTTGGGCCGGCTGGAGAGCTTTCTGAAGGCCGTTCCGAGATACTCGCAGATCCATCTGCAGTACCCGAGTGCCGACATCTACATGGGAGCTTTCGGAGAGCCCAATTCGCCATTCAACAGTGAGCCAATGCGCAGCCAACTAAACCGCATATGCGTTGATAGGAATCTCGAGGTTCACTATCCTTTGGCTCCGAGCGGAACGCGCGAATCTCAATAGGGTGACAGCGTGGTGTCAGAGGTGTTCAGAAATCGGCGGATTTGCCTGATTTTGCAGCCGACTTTTGAGGGGGATGGGGGTATAGTTGGCTGGTCGTATTTCGCTGCGTTTGGGGATTCATTCTGTGTTTCCACGCGCCGCATTGGTTCTTTCGCTTGCTGATAGGAAAAGGCTGAACTCCGGCCGGAAAGGTAGGAAATGCAACAGTTGCACGCGGCGCGCAACACTTTTGGGGTGTCGAAATTCCTAAGTTCTTCGACGGCCGAGGGTTATGGTTTTCACATGGATGAAAGCCGATGCAACAAATGCAACAAGTGGAAAGATTTGCGAATTGCGAAGTCCGAATTGCGATCGAAAATCGGCAATCCAAAATCGTAATTCCAACTAAGCCCCAAGCCCCAAGCCCTATCCCCCACTCCCCACATGCAAAACTGACATTGGGCTCATATAATCAACTGCCATGCCGATTCGATCCCATTTGCGTGCTGCCATCGCTTGTCTGGTTCTTGCCTGCGTGACCTCCTCCGCGTGGGCGTGGGGGACCAAGGAACACGTTGTGCTGACCCGGCTGGCGGTGCTGCGAGTGATGGATGATCCGACCGCCCCGGCGGGGCTGAAGGATTTTCTTCGCTCGATTACCCCCGAATTGGCCGATCGCGACGCGGCGAAGGACCTGTTCCTGAACACCCGCTTCGGGGCCGAGCCCAAGGGCTTGCAGGGGCTGTGGTTCTGGGTCGTCGAGCCGGATATCCGTGCCAATAACGATCGCAAGACACTCATCCAGCCGTTCGGCGTGCCCGAGCGGACAATGCATTTTGTCGATCTGGAATTGCTCCACGAGGACATCGAAAAACGCGTCTACAAGCATGACCTATCGACGCGGCTGGACATCGCCAAAGCACCCCTAGATTCTACCGATGCGCGGTACAGGCAGGCGGGGTATCTGCCCTTTGCGATCCAGCAAAGCTACGACAAATTCGTCCAGTCGATCAAGGATGGCCGGTTGCAGGCTGATGAGAACAAGCCACAGGAAAACGATCACGCGCTTCGATGGCTTGGGTTTCTGGTGCATTATGCTCAGGACAATTGTCAGCCCCAGCACGCGACTGCCGATTACAAGAGCCAGAGCTATTTCGCCAACCGCCGGGCCGCGCCGAACGTGCATGCAGAGATGGAGTGGCGAATGAACGACGATGAGATTGAGCTTTTTCCAGAGCTTCGCAAGGACTATTGGCAGGCGTTGCGGGCGGCGATGGAAAAGCAACCGGCCGACCCGTTTGCCAAGGTCAATGATGTCTGGAAAGAGACGCTTGCGGTTGCCGATCTGTCGTACCAGCAATTGCCCCTGATCGGCCTGGCGGCGATGCACGCGACGGGCCAGGCGGGCACGCCCGACAAACCCGTCGGCGACGCCGGGAAAGTCGATACCGAAAAGTTCTTCCGCTTCGAGGGCAAACGCGACGACAAGCCGATCACCGTATTGCAGATGAAGGCCGAGCAGCAGGCCCTTGCGGTTGCGCGGACTGCGTCACTCATCCGCCGGGCGTGGGATCAGGCCCACGCCGCAAAATAGCACTCAAAGCGAGTGGGGATATCAGTTTTTCGTGCCGATCGCGGCGTCGATCGCCTCGATCAATTTGGCATCGTCGGGTGCGACTTTGCTTTCGTAGCGGGCGATCAATTGGCCGTCGCGGCCGATGAGGAACTTGTTGAAGTTCCACTTGATTTCACCCGCCAACTCACCTGCGGTCGGCTTTTCGGTCAGGAATTTGAAGACCGGCGACTTGTCGTCTCCCTTGACGCTGACTTTGGCCATCATCGGGAAGGTGACAGAAAATTTGCTGGTGCAGAACTCTTTGATCTGCTCGTTGCTGCCCGGCTCCTGCGATCCGAAATTGTTGGCCGGGAAGCCGAGGATCACCAGGCCGCCATCTTTTTTGTCCTCATACAACTTCTGCAACCCCGCATATTGCTTGGTAAACCCGCATTTGCTGGCGACATTGACGATCAGCACCACCTTGCCTTTGTACTGGGCAAGATCGTGGTCTTTTTCATCAATATCCTTGACGGTCTGATCCAAAACGCTGGTGGGCATGGTGGCGGGCCTCTGGGCAAAGGTTTGTGCGGCGATCAAACAAGCCATGACGATGGCTGACAGGCGAATCACGTATTTCATAGTCCCTCGAGTAAGTGAAGCGACCATTGTAGGCGGGTCAATCGTGATTATGAAGCAAAATTAGCCGACCGCCCACTGCACACTGCTCACTGGGGTCTTGTCACGATCCACCCGTCACGCCACAATCATGCACATGAACTCCACTCGTTCGGCATTGATTCTCACGCTGGGTGGTCTGATTGGTGCGGGATTTTTCTATTTGACGGACCCGTCGCTGGGCTTCGCCCGCTACTGGACCTCGTCCGCCGCCAACCCGCTGGATATCGCCCACCAAGCCTGGGCCGGGACGGTGGTCGGATTGGCCGGGAGCGGGGTGGTCGTGGTCATCGGCCTGTGGCTGTTGACCCGACGGTCGGCGTGAAAATCGGATCATTGTTCACGCGGTGCGATTCATGTCTGAAAAGTTTGAAATCCTCGGTACGGTGCGAGAGGCGACTGCAATCGCGGTCAATACTTCGATTCGATCCAAACGCGTTCTGGTCGCACGCTTTGGCCCGGGGCGCTGGCGGAAAATGAAAGGTTTTGCCACGGTAAGGCTGACTTCGGGTAGAATCATAACTGCAGAATTGCACTGGTACGAAGCTCACGGCGTCGGTCGCCGTGGATGGAAAATCAAGCGAGAAATTGGATGACACAGACGATCGCAAAACCCCGCACCGGAACTTTCGTGGCGTGCATTCATGCACCGGACGATGATGTCGATTTGGTCGTCGGCAAGCTGTACCGGGTTCACAAACCTGAAAAGGGCGACCCGGCCGAGTTGCTGCGTCTGATCGATGAGTCGGGCGAGGACT
>JBGSMH010000168.1:0-6305 GCA_041740275.1 Phycisphaerae bacterium | reverse complement strand
CTTGCTTGCTTGCATATCAAATAGTTGCTGTTCTATGTCATAACATGTGCCGGCCACAGCGGTGTAGCTAGCTAGCTGGCACCATCAGTTGTTTTTAACAGGCACGGTGCATTGCACACAGTCACAGCTTCAGGCACCGGCAGTGCCAACCTCGCCAACGCTTGGGTGCGGATGCAACGGGTCGGGAATACGTTTAATACGTTCACTTCGACCGATGGCGTGAACTGGACGGCATTTCAGTCGGTGAACGTGAGTATGGGATCGACGATCTACATCGGCCTGGCCACCGCCGCCAAAAGCGGTTCGCAGGCAACCACCGCCCAATACCGCAACTACGGCGACACCGCCTCGCAGCCTTCCCCCACCGTCCCGACAGCGGCGAGCGGATTGACCGCACTCGCCAATGGCCCGACCAGCGTTTCGCTCAACTGGTCGGACAACGCCAATAACGAAACCGGCTTCCGCATCGAACGCAGCACCAACGCCGGGGCCTATGTGCAAATCGGGTCGGTCGGGGCCAACGTCACGACCTATGCCGACAGCACGGTTGTCGCTTCGACCGATTATTCCTATCGCTTGGTAGCATTTAACGCCGTCGGCGACGCACTGACGAGCAACATTGCGACCGTCACCACCCCGTCGAATCCGAATCCCGGGACGAATACGACGCTGACATCCGTCGCCGATGGGTATGTTCACGGTGGCAACCCGGCCACCAATTACGGCTCGACAAGCACGATTGATGTCAAGGCGGGCTCGACGGCATTCGCGCGAGTCGGGTATGTGCGATTTGATATCAGCGGCTTGGCGGGTCAGACGCTGGACACCATCAAACTGCGTCTGTTCGGCGAATCGAGTCAAACTGGCACGAATTTGGATATACAAGTGTTTGGCGCAGGGGACGCTTGGTCCGAATCGACACTCAACTACAATAACCGCCCGAGCGCCAGTACGGGCGTTCTGGGGACGATTAGCGTTGGGGCGGCCCAGTGGTCGCAAGTCGATGTCAGCACGTTCGTGAAGAACGCACTCGCTGCCGGCCAGACCAGCATTACCTTCATGCTCAGCGGTGCAACGAACACGGCACAGGCGGCGCGGTTTGCTTCACGAGAAAGCGGTGCCAATGCGCCGCAACTGGTCGCCTCTGCTTCCGGCACTGTGACGCCCCAACCCCCCACCCCCGCCAGCGGATTGGCGGCAGTCGCAAATACTTCGACCAACGTCACGCTCAACTGGACGGACAACGCCACCAGCGAAACCGGATACCGAATCGAACGCAGCACCAGCGGCGGTTCGTATTCGCAGATCGGGTCGGTCGGTGCGAACGTCAACACGTTTGCTGATAGCACCGTCGTCGCCTCGACCAACTATTCGTACCGCGTGTTCGCATTCAACGCCGACGGAGACGCAGCTGCAAGTAACCTCGCCAGCGTCACCACGCCCGCCAATCCATCGGGCAACGTCACACTGACCCCGACGGCAGATGCGTACACCTACGGTGCCAGCCCCACCACCAACTACGGTTCGGAAAGCCAACTGATCGCAAAATTTTCCGGCAGCCCGACCTGGCAACGCACGGCCTACATGCGGTTTGATATCGCCTCGCTAACCACAGCATCCAACGCCAAGCTGCGGCTTTACGTCAACCTGACCACGCCCGATTCCGTGCAGATTGCGGCTTACGGCATCTCCGGATCGTGGAACGAATCCGCCCTGACCTACAACAATCGTCCAAGTCTTCTCAGCGGCGCTCTATCGACCGCGGTGGTGACGAGTTTGTCCGGTGAATGGATCGAACTGGACTTAAGCGCATTCGTTCAGCAAGCGATCAGCAATGGGCAATCCTCGGTGGATATCGCACTGACCGGTACGGCCACTTCAACCGCGTTTGTTGCGATCAACTCGCGCGAAAGCGCAAGTAATACGCCGCAACTGGTGATTACATAGTCGTCAGGATTGCGCGATCAGTCGGTTTCGCCGCGCGGGTCTAGGTCGATCATTTTGATCAGAACCCGTCGTTCGCGCGGGCCATCAAACTCGCACAAATAAACCCCCTGCCAGCGGCCGAGCTGCAGTTTGCCCTGTTCGACCAATAGCGTCGCAGAATGCCCGAAAAGTGACGCTTTCAAATGGGCGTCGCTGTTGCCTTCATCGTGCTGATAGTAGGTTTCGTTCTGCGGGATCAGCTTTTCAAGCTTGGCGATCAGGTCGGTTTTGACGTCCGGATCGGCGTTTTCGTTGATCGTGATCCCCGCCGTCGTGTGGGCGACGTAGACGACCACCATCCCGCTCTTGTATCGCTGCCGATCGATCACCCGCTGGATGCGTGAGGTGATCTCGACCATCTCCCCGCGGGATGTGGTCTGAATGGTCTCATGTACGATCGGAAAACCCTGAACCATAGCCTGTCTCCTCGTTTGCCAAACATAGCCAAAGACCGCGCCAGTTCGCAAGGGGCGTGAAGATGTTAATCTACTTCAAATGCCCGCGCTGCAAGACCCTGACGATCACGATTCGCGCGATGACTCCCTCGATGAATGGGAGTCGGACGACGATTCGTTCGATGACGACACGGATGCCTGCCCCCACTGTGGGAAATCGGTCTATGTCGATTCGGTGCGATGTCCCAAATGCGGGCAGTATATCAACGACGAGGAAGCCGCCCTTGCCTCGCCGCGCCAGTCACATATTCCCGGGTGGGCCATCTTCATCGCGATCCTGCTCATCGTCGTCTTCCTGTTTGGGTGGGCATTTATGTAGTCCCAGAAGACCCGAATAGGGTTTCCCCCGATGTTTACTTCGGTCGTTGACCGGGCATACGATCAGGTATGCCATCATCCCCGGACGGTCCGGGGGACGTGGTACGGATACATGTCCCACAGGGACGAAGGGAATCAGTATGAATCGTTCACTATCGATCGTCGGCGTGCTCGCAACTGCGGCGTTACTCGTTGGCTGTAAGTCGTCGCACGAAGAAGGCGTCAAGAGCAACTATGTAACGCAATGGACGCCCGTTGTTGCCGACACCGTCGCCACGACCGACGCCGCAAAGTCGGTTTTTGAAGCCGAAGGCCTCAAGGATGTCTCGGCCTCCAGCACCAAGGTTGACGGGACAGCCAAAGGCACGATGGCTGACGGGACCGCCGTCAAAGCCGCCATCAAGAAGGAAACCGAATCGACCAGCACCGTCTCGGTCACCGTCGGCACGCTCGGCGACCCGACCCTTGGCGCGGAAATGGCCAAGAAGATCAAGCTGAAAGCCGAAACCAAGTAACTCGGCCCCTGGCCAATCTACAATCCGGAACACACCGCGCTCCCTCACTCGAATAACTCGGGTGAGGGAGCGATTCGTTGATCGATTGTGTCGCGGCCAGACGCTGCAACAACGCACACTTTTTCACTTGTTGCATTTGTTGCATCGGATTTCGTCCATGCGAAAATCATAACTGCTTGCTGCTGCGAGACTTGCCGATTCCGACACCCCCAAAGTGTTGCGCGCCGCGTGCAACTGTTGCAACTCCTACCTTTCCGGCCGGAGATTCACCTTTCTGTTCATTTGCCAATGAGCAAGCGAACAGCCAACTATACCCCCGAAAACCCCAAAAGTCGGCGGCAAAATCAGGCAAATCCGCAGATTCCTTGCATCCCTGACACCATGCTGTCACTGAAGACCGCCACTTGATAATGTGGTCTAGTCCCGCTAGTCCGCTCAGCCGTCCCCGATCTTGATGTTGACGGGTTGGCTGACGAGTTTGCCTTGAAAACAACCTTCGCCATATTGATTGTGGTAGGTCACTTCAAGTTGATAGTCACCCTTTTTCAGGTTGTGGAAGACGTCCTTGAGGCGAACACTGATGCCGATAAATTCGCCGGGCTCCAGTGTTACTTTCGCCGGCGGCGGATCGACGCCGAATGAAATCTTTGCTCCACGGAGCGAATCAAACGTGATTTCGCCATTCGAAACAAGCTTGAAAGTGAAAAAGGCACCAAGGGGATCAAACTCTTTGAGTACGGAGACTTTGCTCTTTCCCGTATTCTCAAGGAGGAGTCGCACCGAGACACCATCAGAGGTCTGTTCGGGAATGGCGACCAATTTTAGCGACGTGTCCTTATTTGGCTGATCGCCTACGGTGGTTTCAACGCCTGACGCTGACACTGAAAGCACCAGACAGATTAGGACGAGTGTCCAGAAGTGGTAGTTCATAGTCCATTCTCCGCAAGAAGATGCTTTGGAGGCCGGTGTAGCTTGCCCGCAAGTCACTCCTATTTCGCCGGTTTCTCGAATGCGCCCGCCTTGTTGAGCGCCGCGACGGCGCGGCCAAGTGCTTTGGTGAGCTTGTCGGTTTCGATGGGCTGCGTTGCGGGCGGTGCGTCCTTTGTTGCCAAGGCAACCACTTTGCTGCCATCCCTGGCGACCGAACACCGAAGTACCGAAAATTTGTCGCCGCGTTTGTCCACGATGACGACGGCATAGGCGTCGTCGGCGGCCTTCGATTGTGGATCTTCCACTGCCGGTTTCGCCACCTTAAACGCATTCTCGGTGACTTCCACTTCGCGCCCGCCATTGATCTCGATCATCAACGCGCCTTGCGGATGCGACAACACGACGAAAGGCGATAGATCGACCGCCTGCTGATTTACAAAGTTCAGCGCTTGCAATGGTTTAGCAGCCTGCTCGTAAGCCTTAACAACGAGGATGTTCTTGAACCCTCCGGCAGCAACGAGCCGATGGGTTTTGTCAAAACAGACGTCTGACAAAGCCGGATCGTTAGGAGACGGTCGCACATCCTTTGACGGTTCATCCAACACGAGCAACATGCCCGGGATGTTCACATAAATCTCTCCCATCTCGCCATTGGTTATTGGGGGTGAAGCTCGGCTTTGGTCAAATGCCGGCAACTTGTCGATTCCAATCAAACGCAGTTTTGGTGAGAAGGTCACATTCTCGTAAGACTCTGCAAATGCAATGCGCTCCTTATCGATGTCCCATGCATCCCAGATATCGTTGCGGACTCTGTTCGGCAAAGAGTGCAGTCGCACAACATCATTGGTCAGATTGGCAACCGCCAAAACACCAGAGCGGGTCTTCACATACAAACTCTCGCGCTGGATCACGGCTTTGTAAATTTCCGGCACAGACATTCGCGCTGGCTCGGCCAACGATTGCGGCACGCACATCGCAAATAGCACACAAAGAGATATCCCGGCCTTTGAAATAAACATAAATGACCGCCCCGCTCTTTCGAATTGTCCCCTCGGACAAGAACATCCTACCCTCCTCCCTTCCGCGCCAAGACAGGAATCAGAAAAAAAAGCGCCAACGACATGCGGTAAATTGTCGCATCGGAAGATTCGCAATACGCAATTCCAAACTCAAAAATCCTTAGAAACTAAACCACCCCTTCTTATCCTCCACGCCACCGAGCCGCTGCTTCACATAACTGGCGGTGATGGTGATGGTTTTGCCGGCCATTTCGGGGGCGTCGAAGCTGATCTGTTCGAACACGATCTCCATGATCGTATAAAGACGACGGGCACCGATGTTTTGGATCTTCTTGTTCTGCTCAAAGGCAAACCCGGCGATCGCGTCAACGGCGTCATCGGTAAACTTGATTTGCACGTTTTCGGCCTTCATCAACTCGATCTGCTGGGTCGTCAGGGCGTTCTGCGGCTCGGTCAAAATGCGCACGAAGTCCCCTTTTTCCAGATCCGTCAACTCCACTCGGATCGGAAAACGCCCCTGCAATTCGGGCATCAGATCCGACGGCTTGGCGGTATGAAACGCACCGGCGGCGATGAACAGAATGTGGTCGGTTTTCACCGGCCCGTGTTTGGTTGTAACCGTGCTGCCTTCGACGATGGGCAACAGATCGCGCTGCACGCCCTGCCGACTGACATCGGGCCCCTGTGACTTTTCCGCCCCGGCGATCTTGTCGATCTCGTCGATAAAGATGATCCCGCTTTGCTCGGTTCGATAGATCGCGGTGCGAATGATCCGGTCCCGATCCACCAGCTTTTCGGCCTCCATTTGGAACAGAATCTGCCGGGCCTCGCGAACGGTGTAACGCTTGGTCGAGCGGTGCGACGGCATTAATCGCTCGAACATACTGGTCATGTCCGGGTCCAGATCCATCCCGGCGGCACCGAACATGCCGCTGACGTTGGGCTTGTCTTCGGTGCTGATCTCGATCTCGCGCTCCTCCAACTCGCCTTTGCGCAACTGTTCGAGCATCTTTTCGCGCGTGCGACTCTTGCGCGCTTCATCCTGCGGATCCTCGGAAAAGCTCGGCGTGCGCGGGAGCAGG
>JBGSMH010000167.1:0-3742 GCA_041740275.1 Phycisphaerae bacterium | reverse complement strand
AATATCGCGCTGGTCAATCGCCAGCCGCGCACGATGGGGTTGAAGGAACTGATCCAGCACTTTGTCGCACACCGCAAAGAGGTCATCACCCGGCGGACCAAGTTCCTGCTTCGCAAAGCGTTGCAGCGGGCCCATATCTTGGAAGGTCTGATCTTTGCCGTCTGCGATATCGACGAGATCGTGCGATTGATCCGATCCAGCAAGACGCGGGATGAGGCGATCCAGAAGTTGCGCGAACGCGCCTTCCGCATCGCCCCGACGCACCCGTTTGCGGCACAAATCCCCGAAAAACTGCTGGCACGGGCTCAGACTGACACACTGTTGTCACAAGCCCAGGCCGAGGCGATCGGTCGGCTGCAACTGATCCAGTTGGTGGGGTTGGAAATCGAGCGATTGACCAAGGAATATCGCGAGGTGGCCGAGGAGATCGAGGAATATCAACTGATCCTCTCGGACGAGCGGCGAATCATGGACATCATCGTCGCCGACACGATTGAGTTGAAGGAAAAGTATGGCGACGCTCGTCGCACCGAGATCGACCCTAGCGCCGGCGGGATCGTCGATATGGAGCAGTTGATCCAGAAGGAAGACGTCGTGGTGACGATCAGTCACAACGGGTACGTCAAACGCCTGCCCACGGGCACCTATCGCGCCCAAGGCCGAGGCGGACGCGGAATCAAAGGCGGCGAAACCCGCGACGGCGACTTCATCGAACACCTTTTCGTCGCCAATACCCATGATTTCCTGCTGTTC
Source organism: Phycisphaerae bacterium (assembly GCA_041740275.1). Lineage (GTDB taxonomy): Bacteria > Planctomycetota > Phycisphaerae > Tepidisphaerales > Tepidisphaeraceae > BPJO01. The sequence continues at coordinate 2,989 of JBGSMH010000167.1, read as the reverse complement.
TTCACCAACAAGGGACGCGTATATGAACGCCGCGTTTTCCATGTCCCGGAGATGAGCCGCACCTCGCTCGGACGCGCTGCCGCCAATCTGCTGGAGTTCCAGGAAGGTGAAAAGATCGCCTCGGTGCTGGCGGTCAAGGATTTCCAGGCCGAGGAAAAGTTCCTGATGTTCGCCACCGCCAAAGGTGTGGTGAAAAAGACCGCGCTTGGCGCGTATGGCAACATCCGTCAGAGCGGGATTATCGCGATCAATCTGGACGACGACGACTTCCTGGTCGATGTCGCCGAGACTTCGGGCAATGATCATGTGCTGCTGTGTACCAAGTCGGGCCTGGCGGTGCGATTCTCAGAGAATCTGCTCCGCGCGATGGGTCGAAATGCTGGCGGCAACATCGGCGTTCGCTTCAAACGGGAAGGCGATGCACTGGTCAGCATGAACATCATTCCCAATGGCGAAAACACCGAGTATCAGGTGCTGACCGCCTGCGAGCACGGCTACGGCAAACGCACGCCGCTGAACGATTACCCGCAAAAGGGTCGCGGCACGCAGGGCGTGATCAACATCGACGCCAACGACCGCAACGGTGCGGTTGTGCAGGTGCGATTGGTTCGTCCAGATGATGAGTTGATGATGATCAGCGAAAAGGGCATCCTGATTCGGACGCGCGTGAGCGAGATCCGCGAGACCGGCCGCAACGCCACTGGTGTGCGACTACTCAGCCTCGGTGAAGGCGACAAACTCGTCGCGATGGCACGGGTGGATAAGGCGGACGATGTAGGAGCGGATGCGGTCGAGTCCACCGATCCGGCGGCACCGATAGCCGATGCGCCTGAATCAAATGACACGGCGTCTGACACGCCCAGCGGTCCATCGCCGGACGCGACTGATCCAGCGGGTGAGGAATAGGCGACAACGGCGCGTAACACGTCAAAGCGATTGAGGAGCTGAGGAGGTTTGCAGGGCACGCTATTGCGTGCCCCAATTTCCGGCACGCAATAGCGTGCCCTACGAAATCGTATCGAGAAACAGCGTCTCACGATGCCTTCGTCGTGTAACTTCTGCATGTCTGCCTCATCCTCCTGAACCCAATGCTCAATCTGCTCTTTAGTCAGCAATCGTGGTTCGGGACCGCCGGAGGTGGACGACGGCTTGAGGCTTTGGAGGAGGCGCATGACCAACCGACGTCGTTCGGCGGCGGGGAGTTGAAGGATCGAGGTTTCAAGCTCGGCAACCGACATCGTCAAAGGGATTGTACGAACAGCGTGTGCGAACTGGCAAGCCGATAATCACGCATGAACGCGCGACAATTGCAGGGCTTTGCGGACTTCGACCATCAACGCTTCGACCTTGAAGGGCTTGAACAGCACCGCCGACAAGCCTTCCTGACTGGCGCGGACGATGCAGTGGTTGGGGTCGTAGCCGAAGCCGGTCATCAGGATCACCGGCAGCTTTTCGTCCTTCTTTTTGGCGGCGGCGAAGACGTCGTAGCCGGACTTGTCGGGCATGCGGATGTCGGAGACCACCAGATCAAACTGGTCCCGACTGAGCAGATCAATCGCGTGCTCACCGCTGCTGCCGACGGTTACCGTCGCGCGATGCTTGCGGAGGATGTCGGCGATGGTGGCACGAATGTTCGGCTCATCATCAACCACCAGCACCCGCGCCCCGGCCAGGATCGGGTCGTCCTCCACCTTGACGTCTTTTGCGCCCAGAATCGTGTTCGGACCTTCCGCCGCCTGACGAAGGCTGGTGCGGATGAAATTGACGTTGTCCAGCACCGATTGCAGACGCAGGCGCAGATCATCATCGCCCAGATAGTCGTCCATCATCCCGCCGATTTCGGAGGCGATGTCGTTGAGCGGGCCGGCGACTTCGGCATTGACGGTGTCGGTGACGGTATGGCTTGTCTCGACGCGCTCGGTAACCAGCAAATTAAGGATGTTGAGTGCGATCGCGACATAACGGCCGAAGATTTCGGCGAACTGTCGGTCATCTTCGTTGAATGCCGCCCGTTGGCGCGATTCGATGTTGAAGATGCCGATCACTTTGTCATGCAATCGCAGCGGAACGGTCAGACTGGAGCGTGCCGAATCCAGGCCGCTGATGTAGCGTGGATCGCGCTCGACGTCGGGGCAGATGTACGATCGCCCGGTCGCCGCGACGTAGCCGCTGATCCCGTTGTTCTCTGCCGACCCGAACAGTTCAATATTCAATGCATCGGAGGGCAGACCGGCGCTCATGACGATCTCAAGCCGATTGGTCTTGCGATCGAGCAATCGGATCGCAAAGTGGTCAAAGTGCATCAACTCCTTGGTGTAGCTGATGATCTTTTCTTCGAGCAGTTTGAGGCGCTCGGCGACATTCTTGCGGACGACCAGATCGGCTTCCAGACGCACCAGTTCGCTGCCGGCCTTGTCGATCGCATCAATCTTTTGCTGAAGTCGGCGCTGGCTGGTCGCGTCCCAGACGATCGCAACCACCTGCACGACCTGCCCAGATGGCGACACGATCGGCGAACAGATCAGTTCCATGAACTGCGCGTCTTCCAGATTGAGCGTGTAACGTTTTGAACGGGAGGTGGAGGCAACAGTGGGGTCTTGCGGGGTGTTCGAGCACTGCGTGGTGAAAAGCGTGAAGGCTTCCTGACAGGTTCGGCGTACTTTTTCATGTACACGACCTGGCCAGGCGAGCATCTTCTTGTTCATCCAATTACAGCGACCCTGCCCATCGACCAGACAAATGCCCTCGCCAATCGTGTTGAGGATCAAAGATGCCTGCTGGCTGACCAAAGCGCGTTCGAGCGGAAGGAAATCGTCGGCATCGGAGAGGACGGCAGAGAAGTGCTGGCGGCGCAGTTGGTCAATCGCTTCGTCGATATTCTGAGCTGAGACCAGATCGCAATGTGAACGCAGGCACTCCACCAACTCTGTGGTGAACGCCGGGTTTTGCTGACCGGCCAAGACCAGAACTTTGCTCATCCGCTCAGCCA
>JBGSMH010000166.1:0-2459 GCA_041740275.1 Phycisphaerae bacterium | reverse complement strand
TGATGGGCATCTCGACTTTGTACTGGTTCGCCAACATCCGCACCGATCGCGTGGTCGGCACACCTTCGGCGACGCTTTGCATGGACGAGAGGATTTCGTCGAGTTTTCGCCCCTTCCCGATCTGCTCGCCGACCGTTCGGTTTCGGCCTTCGGGAGAGACGCAGGTGGTGATCAGATCGCCAACGCCCGCCAGGCCCTGAAACGTGATCGCCTGCGCGCCCATCGCCACCGCCAGCCGGGAAATCTCGACCAGCCCGCGCGTCACCAACGCGCTCTTGGCGTTATTGCCTGCGCCCAATCCGTCCAAAATACCGGCGGCGATCGCGATGACGTTCTTGGTCGCACCGGCCAACTCGACGCCGATGACGTCTGTATGCGTATAAAGCCGAAACCACTGCGTACTCATCGCTGTCTGAACGCGAGTCGCGACGGATGGGTCGGATGACGCCACCACGGCAGTAGCAGGCAAATACCGCGCGATCTCGGCCGCGATGTTCGGGCCGGACAGCACCGCAAGTTCATTCTTCTTTTTGCCCAGCGGATGACCCAGCACATCGGCGATCACCTGCGTCGGACGCAACAGCGTCTCATTCTCAATCCCCTTGGCAACCGAAACCACCGGCACGCCCGCAGGCAGATACGGGGCAAGCCGCTTCCACGTCGCCCGCATGTACTGCGTCGGAATGGCAGAGAGCACCATCGTGCAATTGTTAAAACACTCCCGCTCGTTGGCGGTCAGGTGGACCTCATTGGGGATGCGTGCGCCGGGCAGCAATTTTCGCTGCTCGCGATCCTGTTGCAGGCGCTCGATCGACTCATCAAACGCGCCCCAGATCGTCACGTCGTGCCCGCCTTGGCGAAGCAGGATCGAACAGACGATCCCCATCGCCCCGTCACCTAAAATGGTTACTCGTTCACTCATTTTTTTGCGAGATACGCCAGATCAATGGCGACATTTCTAGACGTCCAGATTCTTCACTTCCAACGCATGGTCTTCAATAAACTGCCGACGGCGTTCGACGTCTTCGCCCATCAGCACGCTGAACAACCGCTCAGCTTCTGCAGCATCTTCGAGCGTCACGCGAAGCAGCACACGCTTGGTGCGATCGAGCGTCGTCTCCCAAAGCTCCTCGGGATTCATTTCACCCAGACCTTTGAATCGCCCGACTTCCATGCCCTGCTTGGCGAGCTTTTCGACCGACGCCAGAATCTGCCCCACCCCGGCGACATCATGGGTCTTGCCCTCCTGGATCAGCGCGTAACGGGTCGTCAGTTTTTCGCCCGATACGCTCTCTTCCTGGGTCAGGTAATAATCGTCGATCGACAGATCAAAACCGGCCAGTTGCTGGAACAATTTGTCCAGTTCCTTGGCCTCATGAAGTTCCTGGGTTTTGATCGACTTGGACTTGTCCGCATTGGCGGGTGTGACGGCATCGGTCAGAGCGATGTTGTTCTCTGCCAGATACGCGTCACGCTGGGTTTGATCATGGAAGAACCGCTCTTCGCCGCCGACCAGCACACGATGGGCGGGAAGATGGCCTTGATCGTCGCGGAGGGCGAGGAAGGAGGCAAAGTCGATCCCGCGCCGCTCGATCACCGTGATCAGTTCGCCGAGTCGATCCAGTACGCTGCACACTTTCTTGAGTTCTTCGCCTTCGATCTTGCGGATTTCGTTGCCGTGATCGTCGCGAACCAGCAGCGTCGTGCCGTCCGTGCCCAGATTGACATAAATCTGCTGCATCTCGGCATCGTTCAGGATGTATTCGACTTTCTTGCGCCGCGTCAGTTTATAGAGCGGCGGCTGGGCGACGTAGACAAACCCGCCGCGAATCAATTCGGGCATGTGCCGGAAGAAGAACGTCAGCAGCAGTGTGCGAATGTGTGATCCATCCACGTCGGCGTCGGTCATGATCACGATCTTGCCGTAGCGACGTTTCTCCAGATTGAAATCGTCGCGAATACCACAGCCGAGCGCGGAGATGATCGTGCGAATTTCCTCATGCCCGAGCATCTTGACCAGATTGGCCTTTTCGACGTTGAGAATCTTACCCTTCAGCGCCAGGATGGCCTGGATTTCGCTGTCGCGACCTTGTTTGGCAGAACCACCTGCCGAATCACCTTCGACGAGGAAGATTTCGGTATCGGTGTTGGATTTGCTGCGACAATCCGCCAGTTTGCCCGGGAGCGCGTTGCCTTCAAGGGCGTTTTTGCGACGCGTCAACTCGCGTGCCTTGCGGGCCGCCTCCCGCGCCTCGGCGGCGAGCAGGCCTTTTTCGATGATCGTGCGGGCTTCCTTCGGGTTTTCCTCCAAATAAGCCGCCAGCTTTTCGTTCATCGTGCTCTGGACAAACGATTCGACCTCCGGATTCAGCAATTTGTCTTTGGTCTGCGATTCAAACGACGGCTCGGGCAGTTTGACCGAGATGACCGCGACCAATCCTTCGCGCAGGTCGTCGCCC
>JBGSMH010000165.1:0-18238 GCA_041740275.1 Phycisphaerae bacterium | reverse complement strand
GTGCCACTGGCTATACGACATCAATGTCAGTGTTTCCCAGAAGATCTCTTCCAGATACTTCAGTTCATTGAAGCCGGTCCGCTCGGGGTTGTAGTTGCGGAAGTTGTAGTCCCACGCGGTTGCCCACAGCGGGATCATGATCGCGGCCATGCCGATGACCCAGATCACAAGCGTCTTGACGTCGGAACGAAACGCACCCCGCCGCGATCGTGCGATGACAAACAGGCTGCGAAAGAACGTCATCCACCCGATCGCGATGGTGATCGACAGCACCAGCACCGCAAAACCGGCAAAATGCGACAGATAGGTCAGTAGCGCCAGCGCATAGAACCCGCCGAGCTTTGCCAGCGTCATCGAGTCGCGATATCGCCACCACCACCCCAGCGCAAAGAGGCACATCGAGACGCTCAGCGAGAAATTGTAAAACCCGATGTGCAGGAGGTTGTGATACGCGAAGGTAAATCCGATCAGGCACATCACCCCCCGGCCGCGCTCGATGGAGTTTAGCAGGTACAATAGCGATAGCGGTACACCGGCGATGATCAGCGAAAGCACCAGTTTCTCAGCGATCAGCGCCGGGACGATCTTCTGCAAACCGCCCAGCATCAGGTGCGTGAGCATGTTCGGGTAAAGCTCATATCCGGATCGATAAAACTGGCGAATCTGGTAATTGGCGTGATCGAACGAATCGAACCATATCCGCGCGTTATACAGATGCGCCGGCCCGTCCTGCGAGGGGAAATAGGTTGTCAGCCAGATCGGTGCCAGGTGAATAACCAGCATCGACACCAATAGCGTTCGCCAGGTCAGCCAACCGCGCACGCGAATCCACACGCCTTTTCGGGGTGGTGGGGGCTCGATCATTTCAGGCAGGGAAATCGCGCTCACCCTTTGATCCCCGTCAGCGTAACGCCTTCAACAAAGTATTTTTGCGCCAGGAAGAAGACGGCGATCACCGGCGCGACCATCAGCACGCTGGCGGCCATCGTGAGGGTGGGACTGTTGTTCACTTGCACACTGAAAGCGTACAAGCCAAACGCAAGGGAATACAAGCGCTGATCGGCGACATAAATCAGTGGGCCGAGGAAATCGTTCCAAGCCCCCATGAAGGTGAAGATCGCGATCGCCGCCAGCGAGGGTTTGATGAGCGGCAGGATCACATGCCAGTAAATCCGCAAGAATCCGCAGCCGTCGAGTCGGGCGGCGTCTTCCAGATCGCGCGGGATGCCCTTCATGAATTGCCGCAACAAAAAGACATAAAACGCACTCCCAAAGATTGAGCCCATCCACAGCGGGGTAAGCGTGTTATACGCGCCCAGTTCTTTCCAGATCAGGAAATGCGGGATCATCGTCACCTGCCCCGGGATCATCATCGTCGCCAACATGAGGATGAAACAGAACTCCCGGCCAGGCCAGGTGATGCGGCTAAACGCATAGGCGACCAATGAGCTAAACAGCAACGTCAGAACGATGTTTGCCAGCACAAGAAACATCGACACCCGCACATATCGCCAGAACGGGATGTGATCCAGCGTGCGTTGGTAGTTCAGAATCAGCTTGTTGTAGGCGGCCTTGACCTCGCTGACCTTCTCGATTCGCAAGGTGATGCGGATTTGGTTGGCTTCCAATGATTCGGTGGCAGGACCGACATCGTTCAACACCGTCCACGTCCTGATCTTGTTCGAGGAATCGTCGGCGGAGGCAAATTGCCACGTTAGCGTCGTCCATTCGTATCCGTAGAGGATGTTTCGCCGCACGCCTTCGTATCGCCGCCCGTTGGCTTGCAGTTCAAAGTAAACGTCCTGCCACGCATCATCTGGCAACAGTCGCACCTGCACCCGCTGCAACTTCGCCGGATCAAAGGGCAATGTCGCGACCGAACTCAGCCGGATCACATCCCCTTTGGCAAAATCGTAGGCGATCTCTGCTGTGGGAATTGTCCCGCTGCTGGTATCGCTGAGCGATGCGACATCGGGTGACTGATTGGTCCAACGACTGGAGGGGGTTTGATCTTCAAGCAATGCGACGTCGCTTAAGTCGACACTTCGCACCCGCAGTTGGCCGATGCGAAGTTGGCGACGTCGTTGTTCGGCAAGGGCGATCAGTCGATCGACGGTCAGGTCATTCTGCGCGAACCGCAGCAACGCTTCGACCGGTCCATTGAAGACCTCGTTTGATGCGCGCGACGCCAGCACCGCATACGCCTCATCCGCCACGGCCTCGACACCCTCGGGCGGCAAATCGGGTAGTCGCGATCGCACGATGTCGCGAATCTGCGGGAGCACCGTCGCCTGCCGGGACGTCGATCCGGGCAGCGGGTCGAGCCGACGCGTCTGGTAGTACGGACTCTGCTGTCGCGGCAACGGCTGTTGGGGCAGAATCTGCAAATCCTGCGTGAATAGTTCCTGATCCACCTTCACACTCGTCGACACCATCCACACAAACGGAAACGAAAACGCGATCGCCCCGATGAGCAGCACGGCATAGATCAGTAGTCGCGACGTGCGCGATGGCTTCATCGACATCAACTATTCCGATTCATAATGCACCCAGCGTTTGCTGAGTTTGATCTGAAAAACGGTGATCCCCAGCACGATGACAAACAGCACCCACGCCATCGCCGACGCGTAACCCATGTTGCCGTAGCGGAACGCGTGATTGAACAGGTAATAGACGTAGAACGTGGTCGAATTGACCGGCCCGCCCTGGTTCATGATGAACGCCTGGGCGAAGATTTGAAACGTGCCGATCAATCCCATGATGAGGTTGAAAAAGATGTAAGGCGTCAGTTGCGGGATGGTGACGTGCCAGAACTGTTGGAGGGTGCTGGCACCATCCACCTCTGCCGCTTCGTATAGACTGGTGGGGATCGACTTGAGGCCCGCCAGCCAGATGATCATCCCGCCGCCGGCGCCCCAGAGGCCCATGAGGATCAATGCGGGCTTGGACCAATCGGCATCCTGCAGCCAGCGCGGGCCTTCGATGCCGATCAACTCCAGCGCACCGTTGAGCAAGCCGCCTTGTGGATTAAACATCCAGATCCACAGCACACTGGCGGCCACCAGCGGGACGATCGCGGGAAGGTAGAAAAACGTCCGCCACATCGGCATCGCCCGGATCTGCTGATTCAGCAGCAATGCGATCCCCAGCGACGCCACAAGCCCCAGCGGCACCGCGATCACCATATACAACGTGTTGGAAAGCGACGTCCAGAAAAGTCGGTCATCGACCATGCGAACATAGTTGTCCACACCCACCAACCGCGGGGCCGAGAGAATGTCGTAATCCGAAAAGCTGATCAGCAGCGAAAACAGCATCGGCCCGCCGCCAAAGATGAGGAAACCGAGAATCCACGGCATGGCGCAGACCAGTCCGCCGATCCACTGTCGGCGCATGTAGCCGCCTGATGCGCCTTCGACGAGTTGATCGCGTCCTTTGCGGGGAAGTGGCAAAAAGCGGTAGACGGCCCGACGGAATCCGAGCCTTGTATCAAACCAGTAGACCCCCACCACGATCGCCGCGACCAGCCCCAGATAGACCGCGATAAACCACCCCCAACTCGTTACGGCAATGCCTTTGGGTTCGGTCAAAAATCGGTCCAACGCCCGCTGCACGGTGGCGGTTCCTTCGTCGAGTGCCTGTCGTGGCGTCAACGTGCCGTATAGCGCGGTTTCGGTCGAGGTGACATGCTCGTTCCACAATAGCTGCCCGACCGGCGTCACCGGCCGAAACTTGGAGACAGGCAACAGATCGTTGTATTGCTGAACAGCCTTGGCGAACTTCGGCGGTATCTGCGGGTTGTTTGCGATATACGTATCAAACGCCCACTGATTGAGCGCCGGTTGCGGTTCCTGTGTGGGGATATAGATTCGCCCCTGCGCCTCGGCGGCGGCGCGGTCGGATTCGGTGCGGATGCGGATCGCATCCTTGGACACCATAAAACGGATGAACGCCCACGCGGCGTCCTTGTTCTTGGCGGTCGCGGGGATCGCGTAGACCCACCCGCCGGTCCAACTCATGTTGCCTTGTTTTTCCAGTATCTCCTTCGGACGTGGCGGCGGTGCGACGCCGAAGTTCATCCCGCGTGCGTTGTGCGCCAGTCCGATCACGCCCCAGAAACCGTCGATTTTCATCGCGACTTTGCCGGTGACAAACGGGTCAAGTACGCCCGATTGAAACGCCGCCTGAAAGCCCAGCACTTCGGCAAACCCGCCGGATGAGTCGTACAAGTCCTTCACATAAGTAAGCGCTTCAACGACCGCCGGCTCATTGAGCAGGACGGTCTTGCCGTCGTCGCTCATGAACTTCGCCCCGTTCATCCAGCCGTACATGTAAAGCCACGCGTTGCCGTAATTGGGCAAAAACCCCGCACGCGTCAATCGGCCGTTGGCGTCACGCTCGGTCAGCGCGATCGTGTATCGCTTGAGATCCTCCCACGTTCGCGGCGGAACCGCTTCGCCTTTTTCATCCACAAACCCGGCGCGGATCAGCAAGTCTTTGTTATAGATCAGCGCCCGGTTGTCGATCGCGCACGGAATGCCGTACACCGACCCTTTATACATCCCCTCGTCCCACGCTGCAGGATAGAACTGCTCAGCAGCGATCGCGCTATTTGGGTCGGCGATCTGATCCCGCACGATGAACGGATCGAGCGGCGTAAACGCCCCACGCGCCGCCCATTCTGCGGTGGCAAACCGATCAAAATAGATCACATCGGGCGGCATCCCACCGGCAACGGAGACCAGAAACCGCGTCGGGTCGGCGGTCTGATCCCGAGCGGCGTTTTGCCCAGAAATCACGCGATACATCGGTTTTGACGGATCGACACGATGGGCCTCGATCGAACGTCGCTCAAACTCGCGTGCCGCATCGTCGGCGGCACCGGAAAGCGCCCCGCCGGGGCCCATGTAGACAATCTCCACCACTTTCGCTGACCGCTCGGCGTCCACGGCATCGAGCTGACGGCTGGGGTATAAAAACCACAGCGTCGCCAGCACCAATATCGTCAATACGATCGTCGGCTTTCGGTCCATCTTCCTCCGCACGTGCCCTGATTAGTTGGATCGGTTGATCGCCGGTGCCTTCATCCCAGATTCGGCGAACACCTGCTCCAGTTGTTCATAACGAATGAACTCAACATGCCCGTCGGCGAACCCGATGTTGATCCCGTCATCCAGATCGTTCGGACGCTCATAAACAACGATCCTGTCGGGCTTGGCGTTGCGGGCGTCCAGTCCTTTGCCGACATATACATAGTCCGCGCTTTCGTTCGCCCAATCCGCCGCCAACTTCGGATCGGCCGCCACACCGTGGGGGACGGCGGAGCCGGATTGCGGATTTACAAAAACCGCTGGATCGATCAGGTACTTGCCTTCGATCAACTGCCCAAACGTATCGGGGAACTTGTTGCGATTGTCGTTGGCAAACATGATGCTGCCCAAGAGGATTTGCCGGATGTTGCTGGCGCTTTTGATGCGATTGGCGGCATCTCTGGCACGGTTGAGCGAAGGCAGCAACACACTCGCCGCCAGTGCGGGGTTGTTGGAAAAGGCGTTCATGAACGATGCACTGGCGATGGTCGATGAGCCAGGATAGGCCTCCACCCATTTGCCGTGCAATCCCGCGTCGTCGGTCCAGGTCACGCCCGCCGCCGCCGTTGTTTCGCGGAGCATCGTTGGCAGGGTCGGAAGGACCATCTCAGGTGTCGGCACCGCGAACATGTCCGATGCACCCAGTAGCGATCGCGTAATCATCCGCACCGTGCTGTAGCCGTCGGGCAGTTTTGACTTGACGTCCACGAATTGCATACCAACGACGTCGGTTTGTTCGAGTCGTCCCATCGCCTCGGCAAACTCGGATCGCTTCTGGATCCCGTCCCCGGCGAACCGTGCCGCCGCAACGACGGATTGGGGATAAAAGCCGAGGTACAGATACCCGTCCTTGATCGTCCACGCCGGTGCGACCAGCGGTGTGGCCAGGTAGTAGATCGTCATGTCATCGACCTTGATCGACGAACCGGCGATCTTGAAGCTCTCGTTTCGCGTGAACGTCCTGCCGGTGTTGGATAGAAAGATCGACAGACTTGCCAACGCAGTCTTGGCGTCCATCGGTTTGTCGAGCTTGTTGATCACCACCGAACCGAAGAAGTCATTTCCACCGACTTCGGGGCTGTTGTAGACGACCCATTCGTCGCCAAGCGGAGCAAGGATGTCGTTTTCCAGATTCGCCCCGACCGCCATCGTCACCGCGCCGGTTCCCATATCGACGATCTCGCCCCACTTCGGATCAACCGCGGTTGCGGCGCGGCGTGCTTCGGCGATCAGTTTCACCGGATCGAATCGGAACGCCGAGACATCCGTGGAAGTCGCCGGGATACGCGACAGCAATTCGGGGCTGAATGGCTTGGATTCCAGTAGCGATGTCAAACCCTTTTTCGACGCGCCTTCAACAAACACCCGCTCCTGCCACATCTTGTTCTTAAACGTGCCGCTGTAGGCGATCGCGCCGATGCGATCCACTCCCAGTTCCGAAAGCAACTGCTCGGTCTTCCTAAACTCCGCACTTTCCAGATCGCGCGGCGAAAGCTGGCTCTTGATCGCCGCGGTGATCTGCTTCGGATTGACATATACAAAAATGACCGGTTCGGCATCGACCTGCGCGATCGCGGACTTGAACGTCGCCTCGCCCGATATCGCCGCCGGTCGGGCATCGGCGTCACCTGCCAGTGCCATCTGATCCGGACGGTAGCTGATCGCCAGCGCGACGACATCCCCATCCGCAAACGCCTTGGCCGGCACATCTGGCGCGATGCTGGCGACGATGAAATTGAACTGCTTTAGAAGATTGTCGGCATCCTTGCCCGGTTTGCAGACGATCACGAAGCGCGGCACGCCCTTGGTTTCGGCATCGCCGGGAACGACAAAGATCGCGGTTGGATAACGCAAGGTACTGGTCAGGATCAACCGCGACGCCTCGGCGATCGGTCCGACTTGTGCCGATTTAGTCCCCGCGAATTTCACCAATGCCGGCAAGGTCTGATCAATCAGCACCGAAAACTTAGATTCCCTGGCGATCGCTTCGGCATGTGAACCGGCAAAGCCCGCTCCCAAATCGTTCGTCCCACGCCAGCCCACATACACCATCGCGTCGGCGGGCACGCGATCGACCAACGGCTGAGCTTGTGCAACCACCGCCAGGCAAAGCGACAACCCCAACATTCGGAACATCATCTGATTCATGGCTATATCTCCAGTACCGCAATGATGCCCGTGTCTGGCGGGCAATGCAATCCCGACCGGACTTGACATCAATCGTGCTGCGTCGAACATGCGATGCAGGAGACACCCATGATTAAGCTGGCCGCGTTCGCCGATGAGATTGACCCGAACATCGACACCCAGATCAAGCACTGCAAACTCAACGGCGTGACGCATATTGAGTTGCGAATGGTGAACAAGATCAACGTGCTCGATTTCAAGCCCGAACTGCGGGCAGAGATTAAATCGAAGGTGAGCGACGCGGGGATGGGCATCAACTGCATCGGGTCGCCGATCGGGAAGGTCGCGATTGACCAACCGTGGAACGAGCATTTTGACCGCTTCAAGATCGCGGTCGATGCGGCAACGTTTTTCGGTGCGTCGCTGATCCGAGTCTTCAGCTATTACCCGCCGGGTGGGGAAGGCAAAGGCGACATTTTGCCGCACAAGGATGCGGTCATCGAGCGATTTATCAGGAAGGTGGAGTACATCGGGGATCTGCCCGTCACGCTCGTTCACGAAAACGAAAAAGGTATCTTCGGCGAAAAGGGCAAACAGTGCGTCGAACTGATGGCTGGCGTCAATTCGCCCAAGCTGCGAACCGCGTTCGACTTTGCCAACTTCGTCCAGGCGCAGGAGAAGCCCCTCAACAATTGGCCTGGGTTGAAGCCGTATACGACGCACATCCACATCAAGGATGCACGTCTTGCCGACCGGCAAGTTGTCCCGGCTGGACAAGGCGACGGGCAGATCGAACCGATCCTGATTGACGCCTACGCCAGCGGATATCGCGGATTTCTGACACTCGAACCGCACCTCAAGGTCGCCGGGCACAGTCACGGCGAAACGGGTCCTGAATTGTTCAAGACTGCGGTCGACGCTTTGAAGGTGATCCTGTCGCGCAACAACATCCCGATCGCGGCCGGGGTGTAGTCCGACGCGGGTTGGCTGGCGAGAACGCAATGGTTGTCAGCACCGATATTTCCGTCTGGATCGAAAAGCTGGAGACGGCACGGCTTGCGCTTCGTCGTACGTCACCTGATCTGGTCGCTCAGCTTATAGCAACGCTCAAACGCCCCGTCGATCGGTTCGTCTGCATCAGCGCTGACCCCGAACCGGCGCTTGACCTGATCGAACGATTTGCCAACGATCACGTCGAGGCGTTCGAAGCGGGCATTGCATTGGTCAGCGAATTGATTGGCGTCAAACCGCACCTGATCACCCCGCGACTCACGGGTGCGTATCCTTCTCTCGAACCGTCCCTGCTGATTAGGCGTCGATTCGGGCGAACGCTGCGATTCGACGCCCTACCGACCGATGCGGGCGTACTGATGATCGACGCGATCACTGCCGTGCAGGTCGGTGCGATTGTTCGCAATGAAACGATCGATCAGTTGCCGGTCGTGATCGACGATCATGTCGGTAAACGACGCGTGCGATTGTCGCTCCGACCGGACGTAACGGTCGCCGAAGCACTGCAACTGGCATCGCTTGATTCATCCCTGCTGCAACTGCATCAAGGCCCGCTCTTGCAGCAGCGGGCTGTCACGCCCGACACACCGATCGGCCAGACCGAACTGTGGCTGCACGCCCGATCGTGTCAGTTACCGCTCAGCGCCCGTGCCTGTTCGCGTTGCGGGGAGTGTTTCATCGCCTGCCCGGTTCATCTGCACCCTGCGGCGTTGCTCGAAGCCGCTCAGCAACACGACCCGGACATGGGCGAGCGATTTCATCTCCGCGCCTGTATCGAGTGCGGATTGTGCGATCAGGTTTGTCCGTCAAACCTGCCGCTGCTTGCATCCTTCCGAACACTCAAGGCACTTGAGACATGATCACTTGGCGCCTGGACCGCAATCGCCTGCTTGACCTGCGTCTGCTGGTCGGGCTGATGCTGCCTGCCAGTGCGGGCGCGGTGGTATTGGGTTGGCGGGCAGTGGGGACGATTCTGCTGGTGATTTCCGGGGCGTCGGGCGCTCGATGGTTGCTGTCTCACTTGATTCATTGGCCCGTGCGGATATCCGCGTCAGGAGTCGCGACGCAGGCGTTGCTGCTGGCGATGTTTGTCCCGGCGACATGGTTTGATCTGGACCTTCAACCGGTTCGATCCACCGCGACTTGGCCTCTGGCGATGGCGACGGGGGCGATGCTGGTGCTGATAATGTACGTCATCGCCCGGCTCGGTTCGGCACGATTTTCCGCGCTTGTCATCACTGTCCTTCTGTTAAACATTCTGTTGCCCGATCGATTCGTCATCGATCGTGTGCTTCCCCCGGCGTCGGCACTGCTGGGCGATATTCTTAGCCCCGAAACCGCCGCCCGCTCGACTGCGACCGCCGAGCCGTGGATCGAGATCGAAGCCGGACCAAAAACGCTCGTCACGCCCTCGGCGACCCGACGATTGGACGACTACATCCACTCGCACTTAGCGACCGACCAACCCGCCACCACGCTCGCTCGCCTGGTGACCGATGATCTGCCGCCTTTGGAGGATTTGGTGGTGATGGGCCACCCGCGTGCCATCGGGCTTGCCAGCGCGATCGCGGCGTTGATGGGCGGATTGTTTTTGGTCCATCGCAAGATCGTTGCGTTTCGGTTGCCCGTGCTGATGCTCGGCACCGCCACGATCGTGTTGTGGGTCGCACCAACGCCTATTCTGATCGGCGAAACGGGCACGATCACCCGCTGGCTTCCCGCGATTGACCCCCGCGTCGGCTGGGCGGTCGCGGCGACGTATGTCAATTATCTTCTGTTGGCGTCGCCGACGTTATTGGTGACTTTTTTCATCGCCTGCTGGCCTGGCGTGCGACCGCTGGGGCTTCGCGCGGGGATTGTTTACGCATTGCTTTTTGGCGTTCTCTGCGGCGTTCTGATCAGCACAATCTCGGTTGCGCTTGGACCGCTGATCGCCGTCGCGATCGCACAACTCGTCGCCCCCACGCTCGATCGTCACCTCCCGCCCAAGGCGCTGACCGGCGGGTAGCGTGTTTGAGACACGCTATTCTTCGATACTGAAAGGCCAGTTCCCGTCGCCAAAAATGTCGGTCAGGCTGTGGTTGTTGCCGATGCTGTTGAAAAAGGTGGACCACATCGCGGCGATCGGGGGGTTCAGCCGCAAAAAATCGTGCCAGGCGGCGTAATGCTCCCGCAGAAAGTAGGCGCGATTCTCCAACACTTCCAGCTTTAGCTTCACATCCGCGCTTTGCTGCTCCAACTCAGCAATCCGGCGGGTCAGCTTCTGATTCTCCAGCGCCAGTTCGTTCTTGCGATCCTGTGCGGCTTTTAGCTGCACCATCGCCTCATCATAGGACTGCTGCAACTGCTCGACCGTCGGCGAGTTCTGCGCCGCCGCGATCGACGTCGTAATCAATAGCCCAAACATCGCCTTACCCAACCGATTCATGTCACGATCCTTTCGACAAGCCGGATTGTAAACCCAAACTCGGTTGAACCGAAATCGTCCAAACTAGCGTATAATCCACAGTGGTTCTCTGGCGGACGACTATATGATCCGATTTTCCTGTAAATGCGGCCACCCCTACGAGCTTCCTGACGAGCGCTCCAATGAGGAGTTTCAATGCCCCGCCTGCCTGCGGCTGGTGCAGGTCCCGGCGTTGGGCGATGTCGAATCCCTAGATGTCGACGGGACGCTGAAGATGCGGGAAGCCGACCCGACGACGCCCGATCTCGTCCGCAAGATGCAGACGCACGCCCATCGGAATGATCAGCGGCAGACGGTCGAGGAGTATCTGTCGATCGACGATGTCACACCCGCCGACGCACCGCCGACCAAGCGACCGCCCCGTTACGATCCGTTCACGGGCGAATTACAGGAGGATATCGAACTGAAGCCCGATCCGGTGCTCGACGCCCTGGCCAAGCCGCAGGATATCCCGATGGCGACCGCCACGCTCAACTACGCCAGCACGCCGACTACCGCAGATGAACAGGTTCGCGGCGATATCACCTGGTGGACCGCACCCTGGCGAATCGTCAGCGGCATGAGTTTCATGGCCGTCCTGTTTGTATTTCTCACCCATGTGCTGATCCATGTCTGTATCGTCACCCCGTTTGCGAACCTGCTGCTATGGCCTTTCGCGTTCTTCGCGCTCATGGCGGTGGTGGCGCACTACGGCAATGTCATCGAGGAAATCGGCGTGCAACACCACGACGAAGTGCCGGTCCTGCTGCGTCACGCCTCATTCTCTGAAGACGTGCTTCACCCGCTCTATGGGGTGACGATCGCCGGGCTGATTTCACTTTCGCCATTGATTGTGGTGGTCATGTTTGGCTTGGCACCGACGATCCAGGATCACGCGCCAGTGTGGATCGGCCTGATGCTGACGGCCGGATTCTTCTTCCCGGCGGCGGTCTTTACTGCGATCTCCAGCGGCGCGATCCAGAACATGCTGCCCAAACACTTTCTCTCCGTGATAGGCGTCGCACCCGCAAAATACCTCATGGCCTGCGGCACGTTTGTGATGGCGATGATCGTGTACGCGATCGTGTTGCGGTCACTGGTGATGACGTCCTATACCGTGCTGACCGGCACGGGGCCTGCTTCGGGCATCAGCACACAGATGCTGCTCAATGGGGTTTGGGTCTATGCGTGGACGGCACTTGCAATTTACCTGATGCACCTGTCGATGGTGTGGCTGGGATTGATCTATCGCAAGCATCACAGTGATTTCAATTGGGTCTATCAGCAGCACCAGAAACGCAATCGCGACGACACGTTGGCGCAACTGGCCGAGATGCGCCGTCACGGCGATCCGCGTCTGAAGAAGCGAAACAAACCCACACCCCAGCAACTTTCCGATCTGCGCGAGGCCGAATCGGCACGGAAAGCATCGCACGCCGAGTCCATGCGCAAGATTTAGCGCATAAAAGAGGCCCGCGAGAGGGAAGGAGCTTCTCCCGCGGGCCACAAACATTGTCGGTAATGGGACGATGCTGGACCGGTTCCGGTCGCAAAATCCAGAATTTTGAAATCTGAAATTTCAGATTTCAGATCTTCAAGCCGCCATCGGCTGGGTGCTCAGGTAGAGGCCGAGCATTCCGCGATCGATCTCATCCATATCCACCAATCGCCCGGCGACTTCCTGATAGCCGTCTTCGCGGCGCATCACGCGGGTCACCACCAGCCAGCCAACCCATTCGGTCTTGGGGGCGTGGTCGTGATCGTGGTCGATGAACGGGCTGATTCCGGCAAATGTGGGCAATTTCAGACGCAGCCGGATATGGGTGTCGCGTTTGACGTTGGTCTGACGGGTCTTGAATCGCACGCCGCCCGGGGACAGATCGACGATCGTGCCAAACACCTCACCCCGCTGCCGCATCGCGTCCCACCGCTCGACCGCCAATCCCTGCTCTTCCAGGTCATGGCGACGGTGTTCGCGTCGCTCTGTGTTGAGCGCCAGGCCCATAAAAGGGGAATATTCGGTCGAATCTTCGATATGTTGTGCCGCAAACATCGCCTAGCTCCTTGTTAAAATAGGCAATCTGGAACGTTTACGTAATTTGTATCGGCGAAACCCCGAGGGCAATTCTGTTAACTTGGGTAATTTGTACTTAAACGGCGACGTCTGGTAATATCTCCGCCAAAGAAGGGTCTGAGCCGACGCATGCGTCACACGTCCGTACCTAAACGAGCCAAACAATCTATCGAATCCTTGCCGCAAAGGCCGGACGATCAGCGCCCTCACCGAGGTCGACGCGATCCGCTCGGCGACCTCTTCCTCGACGTCCAACGCACCGCCGACCGACTCATGCGGGGACTTGAAGAAGCGCTTCGACCGACCAAAGTCACCCCGGTCCAATATCTGGTCCTTCGGTCCCTTCGGCGTGCGGGCGTCGCGGGCATGCCGTCCAATCAGATCGTCCGCGAGATGACCACGCACGACCCGGACATGACCCGCCTACTCGACAAGCTCGAAAAACGCGGGATCATCCAGCGCCGCCGCGACCCCGAAGACCGCCGCATCTATCGCGTCAGCATGACTCGCGCGGGCGCACGATTACTCAAGAACCTGACCAAACTCACCCGCGACCTGCACCGATTGCAGTTCGCGACCGTCACCCGCAAACAGACCGAATCCGTCTCCCGCCTGCTCGACACGATCAATAAGGCGCCGATACCTGATCTGGATGAAGAGGATTAGAGTCTTCGAATTTGAGGGCAAATGGGACGCAGATTCACGGGGCGACCTTTGGAGTCGGGTGGCTATGCGGCACTGCGTTCTCGCCACCACGCAATTACAAACATGATGGCAGACCAAATCGGCAGGACAGCAAGTGCAACGAAGCCACTGATAGCAAGCGCCACAACCGGGCCGAAATGCTTGATGAAATGATCTTTGGGAAGCTCACCAGGAGGTGCTTCGGGAAGACTGATCGCCCAGACGATCGCGGCAGCCCAGCAGAGTACCGTGACAACGATTGAGCAGATCGGGATGAGCCAAGCCTTGTGCCGCATCATGACGTAAAGCCGTTGAGCGGTCTCGACAGCAAACGCGCGTCGCTCGACCGCAAGTAAAGTATACCCCTCGCCTCGGCTCACTCCAGCGATCGCGTTAAGTCATATCCTCAAGTCTAAATCCCCTCCGCCACCGTCACCACCACCGCCACAGTCACCACCGCCGCCACAGTCACCGTCGTGGCCTCCGGAGTGGTCTGAATCTGAACCGCCATCGGACGACCACCACCAACCACCGCCGCCGATACTCCCGCCGAAACTGCTGTGGTCGTGCGACTCACGCAAACGTCTCACGAGCACGAGCACCGCGACAACCACAAACACAACCGCAGCGAAGATGGTGCCGACAAATATATCCATGGGACAGTGGCTATTAGCATACAACGACCGACCGGGCACCGAGCCGCACTGAAAACACAAGAACTCCCCGATGGCAATATACCCCGCGCCGCAGTCCCACGTCCAACGTAAACCACTGACGCTTCAAATCTTCGAGACTTTTCGCGCGCTTCGTGAAGGGCTATTCACGGCGACTGAGGTGGCGGTAATTGGCAATGGCGAGTGCAATTACGACGATCGCCCCGACGGCAACGCCAACCGCCGCGCCTTGCCCGATGCCTGTGGCGATTCCCATCGCCGACGGATCAAACTCCGGCTGTGTCGCAGCGGTCGAGAAGACAACGCGGTAATACGCCGGATACCTGCTGGCGATGAAGCTCCCGATCAACCCACCCCCGGCTGCGCATAGGACAACCGATCCGAGCAAGACGATGAAGGCGATAAGCAATTGGACGAAAATACGCATTGCAGTGGACAATCTGTACCACTCCACCGAGTACCGTGGCAGCACTTTGTGGACATTATGGTTGGGAGTGGCTTCGGGCGTCAATGGATGGTAGGGCTTAGGGCTTTGTGATTTGGGAAATACATACGCATCCATGTTCATCCGTTTCCATCCGTGCCATCTGTGTCCCACTCTTTCTTCAACCAACGCAAGCAGACCCGCCCGCAATAGTCTATCGACGGCGGGCGCGGTAGAGTGGCGTGGGTATGGCCGAACGCGTGATACTTCAGACTCAACTCCCTTTCCCCAAGCGCCAGGGCAAGGTGCGCGACGTCTACGATCTGGGTGAAAACCTGTTGATCGTGGCCACCGATCGCATCAGTGCCTTTGACTGCGTGATGCCCAACGGAATCCCGGAAAAAGGCGCGATCCTCAATCGACTCAGCCTCTTCTGGTTCGAGCGCACCCGGGACTTAATCGATAATCACCTGATCGCCACCGACGTGACGGATTTCCCGCGGGCGGTGCGGAGTTTTGGTGATCAATTGATCGGGCGGTCGATCGTGGTGAAAAAGACGCGGGTGGTGCCGATCGAGTGTGTGGCGCGGGGGTATCTGGCCGGGTCAGGGTGGAAGGAATATCAGAAAACCCGCACGGTCTGCGGCGTGTCGCTCCCGCGCGGACTCAAGCAATGCGACAAACTGCCCGCGCCGATTTTCACCCCGGCCACCAAAGCCGAGACCGGGCATGACGAAAACATCAGCTTCGAGCAGATGAAAAAGCTGATCGATCCGAATCTCGCCGATCGGATGAAGAAGGCGACGCTCGATATCTACACCCAATGCGCCGAATACGCCCGCACGCGCGGTGTGATCATCGCCGACACCAAGTTTGAGTTTGGCCAGCTACCGGATGGATCGGTCATCCTGATCGACGAGATATTAACGCCCGACAGTTCGCGCTTCTGGCCGGTGGATAAATATGCCGCGGGGCGCGATCAGGAGAGTTTCGATAAACAGTTCGTGCGAAACTGGCTGGAAAAGCAGACCTGGATCAAGACCCCACCCGCCCCGGCGCTGCCGCCGGATGTGGTCGAGGGCACGCGACAGAAATATGTCGAGGCGTATGAGTTATTGACCGGCCGAAAGTGGGGCTGAGGGTTCGGGGCTGTGACCCGGAACCCTCGGCCCGCTCGAACAGCCAACCGCTTACTCGTTGACGCCGTGACAGTTCTTGTACTTCTTACCCGACCCGCACGGGCACGGATCATTGCGGCCGACCTTGGGTTGATCGCGGACGATCGTCTTAACCACCGCAGGCGTGGCGGCGGGCGTTTCCACGCCGCCTTCCTCACTTATCGCCGCCTGTGTTTCCCGCACGTTGTCACCGACACCATAGTTATCGCTCACCGCATGTTCAGCGGCGCGGACGTTGTACGCGCTCTTGGTCGTCACTTCCTTGCCTTCGACGCGCACGCGGAAGATCAAGTCCGTCACCTTGTCGCGAATGCCCTGCAGCATCTGCTCAAAGAACTTGTACCCTTCTCGCTTGTAGATCACGCGCGGATCGCGCTCGGCATAGCCCTGCAACCCGATGCCGCCCTTGAGCACGTCCATCGCGTAAAGATGGTCCTTCCATGACTGATCAAAAATACTGATCAGCACATACTGCTCGAGTCGCGTCAGTTCATCGCGCAGGATCGAACGGGCCCGACGCAGCACGATGTCGCGAGACGTGACCGTGCCGCTCTTGTCTTCGTCGATCTCCTTGGTCCCCTTGCGCGTCTCGGCGGTCACCGGATCGAGGTCGCGGGCGAGTACCTTCTGTCCGAAGCGCTCATTGAACGCCTTGGCAACGGCCTCCAAATCCCCCGCCGCCATGATCGTGTCGACGTGCTTTTCGAGCAGGCCGTCGATGAGGAACGCTTCCTGTTGTCCGATCAGTTCGTCGCGAATCTGGCGTATGGGCGATTGCTGGATGTGTTCCAGCGGCAGATCATGCTCATACTTGAACTTCGACCACGTCCGCACGAAGTCGGCGGCATAGGGATTGTCGATCTGCGTCACTTCGGCAGAGCCGACCATCGCCAGCATGTGGTCGACGGGGTATTCGATCTCTCGGCGGCTGTAGGATTCGCGGGCCCGTTCGTCGATCAGCGTCACGATCTGACTGGCCGGCTTGAATAGTTGCCGCTCGCGATCGAGCATCAACTCATCCACGTCCACCTTCACGCCAAACTTCTCATCCGCCCACTGGCAAAGCGCCCTGGCCGAGAAATCAGGTTCCAGATAGACGCTGATACCGCTGACATCCTGTGAATCGATATGCGCCAGTGCCGAATCCTTCAGCGCCAGTTCCAGTTCATTGGCATCCATCTTGCGAATCTGCGACTCGGTCAGCTGCGCATGATATTCCGCCGCCGCCATCTTGGAGAGGCTCTTCAGATCCCACTGGCTGGGGTCGTCGGGGCTTTCACCGAGATATTCGCCCAAGGTCTGGGTGATGGTGGTTTCCACCTCCAGCTTGGCCTGGTTCTTGATGTAGTCTTCGACGTCGATGAACCGCCGCACGCCCTTTAGCTCTGCCGAATCGACGGTGACGTGGAAGTTGGTTCGCGTCCACTCGGCGATGTTGGCGGCGACATAATCCTGGGTGACGTATTTATCGACCGCGTCTTCGATCGCCTTGCCGATCATGTCCCAGATCACCTGCTCAATGTGGCGGCCTTCAAGCACCTGCTGGCGCATGCCATAGAACGTCAGACGCTGGCGATCCATGACCTCGTCGTATTCGAGCAGATTCTTGCGTGCCAGGTAGTTGCGTTCTTCGACCTTTTTCTGGGCACGTTCGATGCCACGGGTGAGCATTTTGCTCTCGATAGCCTCGCCGTACTCCATACCGATCTTTTTGAAGACGTTGATCGTCCATTCGCCCATGAACATCTTGAGCAGATCGTCCTGTAGCGAGCAGTAAAAGCGGCTGGAACCCGGATCGCCCTGGCGACCGGATCGCCCGCGCAACTGATTATCGATTCGGCGGCTGGTGTGGCGTTCGGTGCCGATCACGTGCAACCCGCCGACCGCCTTGACGCCGGGCTTGAGTTGATAGACCTGCATCAGCGGGCTGTCAGCTTTGACCTCAACCTTTTTGCCCGTGCCGCGCTGGGTGAGGTGATAAATGTCACCCTTGTATTCGACATCAAACCATGTTTCCGGTGCGAGTTTGATATCCGTACCACGCCCGGCCATGTTGGTGGCGATGGTGACATTGCCGACGCGCTCGCCGTGGGCGTTTTCGTGCGTATGCCCGGCGACCTGCACAATGTTGGCTTCTCGCTCGTGCTGCTTGGCGTTAAGCACCTCATGCTTCACGCCATACTTCTGCGTGAGATATTTGCTCAAACGCTCGCTCTTTTCGACGCTGGTCGTGCCGACCAGCACCGGGCGGCCGGCATCGGAGAAGCTCTTGATCTCTTCGACCAACTGCTCCCACTTCTCCGGCTCGGTGCGATAAACGCGGTCATCGGCATCACGCCGGGCCACCGGGCGATTGGTGGGGATGGAGACGACTTCGAGCTTGTAGATTTTGTTGAACTCTTCGCTCTCGGTCATCGCCGTGCCGGTCATCCCGCCGAGGAATTTGTAGAGCTTGAAGAAGTTTTGCAGCGTGATCGTCGCCAGGGTCTGGGTCTCTTTCTTGATCGTGACCCGTTCCTTGGCTTCGACC
>JBGSMH010000164.1:0-7369 GCA_041740275.1 Phycisphaerae bacterium | reverse complement strand
GGCCGGAGTAAGGCTAAGACTTAAATCGAGTATGGAGAACCACTTATGTGGGGCAATCGAAACGGTTGGATCATCGCAGGCATCCTTTTTCTGCTGATCATGTGGGGGGCATGGCAGGCGTTTGGGATCAATTACGTTACGTCGCCAACCGCATTCGGTAAAAACCCGGCGCGGCTGGCGAAGATGGATCTGGAGGTCAACCCCGCAACCATCGTCGCCACCCCCGACAGCACCGATGCCGGGCCGATTTATCGTCGCGCGATCGATGACGTGAAAGCCAACCTGAGCAAATACCAGCGGTTCGTCGAATCGGGCAAGCTGGCGGATGCTAAGTCGTTGTCAGCCATAGACTTGGTGCTCGAAGCGACGCCCATGAACCGCATGACGCTGTTGATGCAGAAACCGGAAGCGAACATCGGGTATTTTCGCGATGCCGCCCCGGAAGATCTGCTGGCGATCGAGTTGGCGGGCAAAGCGGTCGAACGCGTCGGGTTAATGCATGTGGCGGATAAGAAGCTCAAGGAAGCGAACAAGTATTTTGAGGCGTCGTTCGCGCTGGGTGCCAAAATGTACGCCGAGCGGGTGATTTTTATGCAGGCGTTCAAAGGCATCGGCTTGATGAACGGGGCGGCAGAGATGATGCGGTCGACCGCCGAGATGGATAAGGACGAGGCGCGGGTCAAAAAGCTCGAATCGTTCCTGGCGTCAACAAAAAAGACCACCGGACTGATGATCGAGATGTGGAAAGTGATCAATTCGGTGGACAATCCGACCATCGCCCGGCACGCCGGGGATATTTACCTGTTTACGCAGGCGGATCAGATGCAGGAGCGTCTGTGGCGGGTGGAGAGCACGCTGAAGGTAGGCCGGTTCAAATACAACGTCGGTGGGGCCGAGGGGCGATTTGCCGACCAGATGGGGGCACCGATTCGGTTGGCGGAGCTTGAAAAAGACCCCGATCCCGCCGTCGCGACCGCCGCCCGGGCGGCATCGGCGCTGACGGTGCAGGATTTCAGGTCGATCAAATAATCGTCAATCTGCGACGTTCGTACTATGGCAGAAGTCAACAGTTGACATCCGCAACCCGAGGCACGCCATGAGATTATTGATCTGTACGTTCGTTCTTGTTTTGACGCAGTGGGTGTCGGCACAGGCCGGGCCCACGACTGCACCGACGACCCGACCGACCACTCCGGTTCCCGCCGACGTGACGGCGCATCGGGATATCGTTTACGTCGCTGGCGGGGGCGCCAGACAATCGCTGGACCTGTTTATCCCCAATGGCGTAACGAAACCGCCGCTGGTGGTGTTTATCCATGGCGGGGGATGGCGGGGCGGTAGTAAAGAGCGTCTCCCGGCGATGTTCCTGACTCAACACGGCTTTGCAGTGGCAAGCATCAACTATCGACTCGTCCCCAACGCGCTTTTCCCAGCGCAGATCTCCGATTGTCGGGCGGCGATCCGGTTCCTTCGCAAAAACGCCGAAAAATACGGCTTTGACGCCGATCGTATCGGCGGGTGGGGCACCAGCGCAGGGGGGCATCTGGTCGCATTGCTGGGTACGGGCGCAGAAAACAAGGAATTGGACGGGGACAACAAGGAAACCGAAGGTTCCTGTGCGTTGCAGGCGGTCGTCGATTTCTTTGGCCCGACCCAATTCCCGATGCGTCCCAACGACGCGACAATCCGATTGTTTGGCGGAACGGCGACCGAAAAGAAGGAATTGATGAAACTCGCCAGCCCAATTACCCATGTTCACGCCAAAGTCCCGCCTTTTTTGATCATGCATGGGGATGCAGACAAGACCGTGCCGATCGAGCAAAGCCAGTTGCTCGCCGACGCGCTCAAAGCCGCCGGCAATAATGTCACCTTCGTCACCGTCCCCGGCGGCGGGCATGGTTTCGGCACCGCAGTGTACCAGGAGAAAGTGCGAACGTTCTTCCAGACCCACCTCGGGAATAAAGCCAAGTAGTCCAAAACCTTCGGGACGAGCGAGGCTGTCGCAAAGGACGTAAGTCGTTGACAGATTTATCTCTACCGATGAAGATGGGGAATGGATTGCCCCAAAGGTATCGTGGCGCGGCGGGTGGATGTTCCGCTAACGAGAACACGTTTGACGTGTCCAACACCTTACCAGGCCTGTTGACGTAATTGCCAGTGCGCCAGCGGCGTCCGTTATGGGTAGTTCTATTTGATGAGTTGCGCCAGGCTGATGTGGCCTGGCGAACCCGATTGACCGACTTGATATGCACCCTTGGCTGAGGAGAAGCGCATCATGCCCCGTAGCCGTACCTCGCGCAAAGCGGCTTTTAGCCGCGCCGTCTCCAGTGTGATCGAACCTCTTGAGCAGCGTCAGATGTTGACCACGCTTCAGGGCGGAGACACCTTCGACTATATCGACGCAAAGAACAACATTATCCGGATTCAATTGTCCGGAAATATTGTCGCGGAGTTTATCGCCGCCCGCGTTCGCCCGAGCGACAACTCGGTGGTGATTCGCGATCTTGTGCCCGCACCGTTCCCGACCACGCCCCCAACGGTGACCGACGGTGCGGACTTGTTCCACATCTACGTCGCTGCCGCTGATGAAACGGCGCGGATCGCGATCAGTGAGATCGTCCCGAATACCGGGGCGATCACGCCTTACGCAGGCAATGTCGGGCCGATTCAGGTCGGGCTGTTTGGTCCGCCACCCATCGTGCCCATCAACATCACTCCCGAAGGTGGCGGGGCGGTTTATATCGGCGCGCGAACCAAGGATCTGGCGGCGGTTCCGGGCAACAATGAAGCCAACATCCCGATCATCTACAACAGCTATCGCGCAGACTACGGCGTGCGCCCGGGTTCCAAGGGAATCTACGCCGGTATCCAAACCGGTCCCGGCGTTTCGATGGACCGTGTGCTCATCGGCGGGACCGTTACCGGCCGTGCTTTCTTTGATGGCAACATCGACACCTTCTACGCCAACGACATCCTCACCGGCGACATCACCGGCAACGGAGGCGCGTTCCCCAACAATATTTTCGTTGGCGGAGATGTCCGCAATCTTCTGACCCAGGGCTCCATCGGTGCGGTCTCGACCTCGCCGGGCTATACCAGCGGCGTGGACATCCGCGTCGGCGGCAAGCTAGGCAATATCCGCACCGGCGATGAGTTTGTCGCCGGGGTCGAAGTGGTCAACAATCCTGACATAACTGGTATTACTGGCCCGTTCCGCGAGATCGAAGGTCGCTCGGCAACCGTTGCCAGCGATATCGAGTTCATTTCCGGTGAAGTCACCGCCGTCGCGATGGCGAACAACCCCGCGACCAGCACCCAGTTCGGCTCTTCGGGCACCAGCCCAATCACCGGCCTGACCCAGTCGCTGGACTTTGCCGGCGACCTGGACACGTTGGACAACTTCTCGGTTCCGCTGATTGCCGGTCAACGCATCAATGTATTGTTGCAGGTCGAAGACTCAGGCGGCACGATCGGTATCTTTGATCCGCTCGGACGATTGGTCGCGACCGACGTCGCCGATCCAGGTGGGGCCGGGCTGAATCAGTCTTTCCAGTTCACAGCCCAAACGCCCGGAACGCATCGTTTTGCGGTCGGTCTGGACACATCGTTCACGAGTGGCACGGGCTTTATCGGTGGAATACCCTATACGCTCAGCATCTCCGAGTATGGTGTCGTCGCCGCAGGCGGGATTCGCGCCGGCGGCAATATGGTCCTGGCCGGACAGTCGCGCGGGCTCCGCGTCCGAAGTGGCGATATTGGCACCGTCTGGGCCAATAACGCGATCAGTGGAAACGATGTCACCCCCTTCATCGTCAACAAGGGCAACTTCCGTCATTTGCATGGCGGAGCGATCAGCACCATTGACCTGATTGTCCCACGCGGCAGCGTGGGTCTGGTCGATTCAGACAGCACCTTGACCATGAACGAATCCGCCGTCGACGTAGATGGTGCCGTGCCCGGCTACGCGGTCGGTTTCGACTACCAACGCATTCAGGCCGACGGGACATTGCTGGCGAACTTTGTTGCCAATCGCGCCATCGGCACGATCATCGCCGACTCCATCCCCGGCAATCCGCAGTTTATTGCCAATGCAGACAACCGTGGTGAAGACGGACGAATCGACCTGATCCAGGTGACCGGCGATTTCGGGGCACCGCTCATCGGCGGACCCGGGCTCTACACTGGGTTGGGCGGAAACGTTAAGTACATCCATGTCGGTGGTGTGGTTTACCGTGACCCGTTCTTTGGCGCGGCAACCACCGCAGACTTCACGCTCGCGCCCAGGCAAAGCATCACCTTGACCGATGATTCCGGTGCAACTGCAACCATCACTCCAACAGACGTTATCACTCCACCGACGGGTACCGCGACCGAACCCACGGTCACACCCGGGCAACTGACCCTCACGCCTTATGGCGTGCGCGAATCGGGCGGGGTGGTCCTGATCAGTCTGGAATCAGACACCAGCGTCAATGTCTCTGTCACCAACGGTGTGGGCAGTTTCGATATCACCGAACTCACCACCGGCGGGACCGGAACGCCCGTCGTCTATGACGAGGATCTGGAAATCGTCCAGTTCGAACCCCCGCCGGACACCGGAACCGGTGGCGGTGGCGGTGGCGGAGGTGGGGGTGGTGGTGGCGGCGGAGGTGGTGGCGGTGGTGGAACCCTTCCTCCTCCCATTATCGTCCCGCTGGCGGGTCCCTATGCCGCCCCCAATCGTGTCGTTACCGAGCCCAATGTCATCACGCTCTCGGGTCGTTCCCCGATCAACGTGATGCAAATCACTGGCAACGATATCACGGGTCTGACCAACGGAACGACCGGCGAAATCGCCGGGATCGAAGCCAGCACGCTGGGCATCGTGCAAGCCCAGTCGATTGGTTACATCAAAGGCAGCACCGCTGCCAAAGTGCTGGCCAATACCAACCTGCCCGCACAGACTTACCCGTTCAACGATTACTCGTACGGGTTGAATGTTGCCGGTCCCGTGTTTGAGATTTACTCCCGTGAAGACTTTGGCGATGTGTATGTCAATGGCGAAGTTGGGCTGATCCGCGCCAATGCCGATGGCAAGAAAACCATCAGTCGTGCCGAGGGCATCAATGGTGTCATCCGCGGCACCGCACTTTTGCAGATTGATATCGGCGAAGGTCTGGCTTGGGCCGGATCGGGTCTGGTTTCCGGCGGCGGGCTTTACGCCCAGAACGGAGCAGAGGCGTTCATTCGCCAGGTCAGCGGCCGAAACGCCGACATCCGCGGCACGATCGCCTCCGAAGGTCGCATTGATGATATCACGCTGCAAAACGGCTCGATCATCGGAGCAACCATCGGCACCCCCGATGATGTGACCGAGTTTACGCCTTTCCTGGGCCTCGCGACCTATACCGACCAACAGCCAGCCCCCGACCCCACGGCAGTTCCACCGGAACCCTATGTGACCGAGTACAGCATCGGCACCGTACGCCTCAACGGCAATGGTGGGATCATGGGGTCACGTTTCCTCATGGGCGACTTCAACGCCATTGATGTGCGTGGCGGGTTCGGGATCATCGGTACCTCCATTGGCGCAGTCGCGCAATACAATCTGAACAATGTCGTCGCCACCGATGGTCTGGGCATCCGCCAGACCTACATCAGCGCTGGCAGCGGCTTGAACAACATTGAAGCGCGTGGATCGGGTCAAGTGTTGGACATCAACACCTATCGCCCGACCGTTCTGCAGTCAGTCGGACGCAATCGCTACGACACCTACACCGGCCGATATTTGGGCGGATCCAACGATCTGCACAAATATCTTGGCACGTCCAAGACCAGCTCGGCGATTTCCGGAGTAACCAACTCGGGCATCATCGAAAACGTCAATGCCAGCGGCGCGCTCAACCTCGGTACGATGCAGGCGTACCTGATTCGCGATGACATCAACAACCCGTTCGCGCCCACAAGCACCCGCTACCCGATGCGGCTGGCGTTTGCCAACGGCATCAGCAAGATCAAAGCCACCAGCGCGATCATGGGCTTGCAGGTTCGAACCGGCAGATTGGACGAGATCAACGCAGGCGGAAACATGGAAGACATGTCCGTCAGGGCGTCTGGTCGCGTCAAGACCATCGCTTCGGGTCGCAACATCCGCGGCACCGCTCAGTTTGAAGCCCGCGGGCCTGAAGGTCAGATCGACTGGCTATACGCCCGCCTGGGCATCTACGGCTCGGTCACGGCGTCCAAGGACATCGGCAAGGTTCAGGCCACGACCCTGGGCAATACCATGCAGACCCTGGGTAAGATCAACGAAATGACCATCAGCGATGATGTGCTTTCGGGCACTTATGTCCGTGCCAGCCAGGGGATCAACACCCTGTTCATCGGCGGGGATGTCCAGTCCGGTGCCAAGATCAGTGCCAAGAGCTACGGCACGACGACCATCCTCGGGACCAATAACGGCGAGGTCGTGGTCGAATAGGCGGCAGACAGCAACGTTGGACCATGGAACGTCCGACAATTCACAGCAAAAGCCCGCGCCAGTCCTGGCGCGGGCTTTTTTTTGTCGAATATTGCCGATCTGCCGGTTAAGTCACGTCCACAACGATCCGATCAAACCCGATGAGGTGACGCTATGGCCGAGATCGAAGCAACAGAGTCAAACGAATCGTCCGAACCCGTGCGCAGCGTCGTTGATCGCCGCACCGGATTGGACCGGCGAGTTCAGTCGCGAGCCGATGCCAATTACACCGGCCCGGAACGGCGGGTGGGTGATCGTCGCACCGGCCTCGAGCGCCGCCGCGGCGCGGGCATTCGTCGCGACGAAGACCGACGCAGCGCCGAAGAAGGCGAAATGACCGCCGAACAGTTTGAGTTCGTCATGGCGATCGAGACCTACAAAAAGGTCAACAAGAAACTCTTCCCCACTTGGACCGAGGTGCTCGAAGTCATCACCCAACTCGGCTACAAGAAGGTTGAAGCCCGCACCCTCAAACTCGACAGCGTCCCCGAAGCGCCGATCCAGAAAGTCGCGTAACGCGCCACCCACTCAGGAAAAAAGCCCGCATGCCGTAGAGGCACGCGGGCTTTTTGCTTTTGAGGTTGGACGAGGCGTCGATCAGAGCGTGGTCGACAGGTTGTAGCCCGTTTCGCCGTGGACGGTGATGTCGAGGCCTTCCTGCTCCTGGTCGTCGGTGACGCGCATGCCGATGGTCTTGTGAAGGATCATCGCAACGACGTACGAGACGACGAACGCGAACACCGCCGCACCGAAGAGGCCGACGGCTTGCTTGCCGAGTTGTTCCATTCCGCCGACGTCGGGGCGGGTGGCGAAGATGCCGACGAGCAGTGCGCCGATCGCGCCGCCGATGCCGTGGACGCCGAAGGCGTC
>JBGSMH010000163.1:0-3191 GCA_041740275.1 Phycisphaerae bacterium | reverse complement strand
GGCGCGCCCGCCCCGGATGGCCGGCCGCGAATCTTCAGCCTCGATCTGCCCGAAGTTCTGGAGGTCCAGAAGGCGTTCGTCCGCAAGGTCATCGACACGCTCAACGACCTGGACAACGTGCTCTGGGAGATCGTCAACGAGATATTCAATGACTACTCGGCGCTGCTGTGGCACTATCACATGGTCGATTACGTCCGCGCGTACGAAAAGACGCTGCCCAAGCAGCACCCCGTTGGCATGACCGCAGAAGGCGGTACGCAGGACAACCAACTGCTGTGGGCCAGCAGCGCCGACTGGATCTCTCCGGGGTTCGGACCCGATTCGCATTACCTGTACGACCCGCCGGCGGGGAACGGGAAGAAGGTCGTCATCGCCGACACCGATCACCTGTGGGGCTTGGGTGGGAATTACCAGTGGGCGTGGAAGAGTTTTTGTCGCGGGCTGAACCCGGTATTGATGGACGCCTGGCAAGCGTTGCCCGGCCGGATCGAACCGCGGCACTCCTCGGCGTGGCAGAAAAAGAACCGCCGTGACTTTCCCGACTGGCAGCCTGTCCGCGAGAACCTGGGTCACATTCGGCGGCTGTCGCTGCGGATCGATTTGGCGAAGATGACGCCCCGGTCGGAGTTGGCGTCATCGCGCTACTGCCTGGCCGATCCCGGCCGGGAGTATGTGGTGTACATCCCGTACGACGCGACGGTGTCGGTGAAGTTTGATCCACAGCCCCAGCCCCAGCCTAGCGCGATGGCGGTGGAGTGGTTCTGTCCGCGGACGGGTGAGTCTGCGGTCGAGGCGGACATCACGCCAACGCGGAATCAGACATTCGTTTCGCCGCTGGGGTCGGATGCGGTGTTGTATCTAAAAGCGCGATAAGGAACTTAGTTCGGTCTGGCGACGCCACGAGAGGATTCGCTGGACGTAAGAAGGTCACATTACCTGATCTCTGAATCGCCGAAGAATCGCTTATTTGCCGAAGGCGAACTCCACTTCGTTGGTCCAGTGTTCTGACCAGGCGACGCCGAACGACTCGCCGCGCTTGGCGACACTGCGATTGCGCGACAGTTCCATCGATCCCGCACCGGCATCATCATTGACGCGGAAGGAGAACTTGATCGTCTTTCCCTCATCCAGTGCCCGCTTCGCGTGGGGGATTTCGGACCAGGGAATCGCACACTCGACAAACCGGGTCTGGTCGTCGCGTGTGATCGCGAGTTGGCCAGCCTTTACGGCACCGTCAAGCGGGCCTTTGGGCTGATGCGGGTAGAAGTTCTTCTCTGGCATGCCGGGGGTGCGCATTCGCCAGATTTCCGTACCGCCACCGTAACGCTCGGCGATGGGGTTCAGTGCGTATTCATAGTCATTGGTCGGCACGCTGCCGTAGTCGGGGCGTGTGCCGGGCATGAACGGGAGGTAGGTTTTCTCGGCTTCTGACAGGACATTGAAGCCGATCAGTACGTTGTCGCGATTGGGGAAGTTGCCTGCGGGAAGTTCCGGTTGCTTCGCGTAGCTATAGCGCGGCACGCCCTCTGGCCAGCGCATTTCCTTGCCGTCGCGGTAGACGACCGCCGGATAGAACCATTCATCATCATTCGCATTCTCCATGCGGTGCATACCCGGGTGAGCCGTGCGATCGGCGATCTTGGCGGCGAAATAGAAGTTCTTGTCGTCGTACCCCAGATAGCCCACGGCAAACCCGCGAACGGTCTTGGTGTCGAACTTCTCCCACGGCCGCCAGGCACGCTCTTCGGTGGTCGGTGTTGCCACGCCATCCACCTTGACGGTCTGACCCAGCGCACCGGCCCAATCGTCCAGTTTGCCGTCAATCGCCG
Source organism: Phycisphaerae bacterium (assembly GCA_041740275.1). Lineage (GTDB taxonomy): Bacteria > Planctomycetota > Phycisphaerae > Tepidisphaerales > Tepidisphaeraceae > BPJO01. The sequence continues at coordinate 1,362 of JBGSMH010000163.1, read as the reverse complement.
GTGTCCGACGTGCGATGAGGTTGACGCGCATCGACTCTTCGAGCGTCACCGCACCGTCGCGGTCGGCGTTGAATGTCGCCTTCAGCGGATAGGTGTTGTCCGGACTGGCGTTTCCGCCGGTGATTGGAAGCTCGATTTCGCGTGTCTCATTCGCCTGGATAGTCAGGTCTTGTCGCGATTCGGCGACGACCAAGGATCCGATTTCAACATTGAGCGTCCCCTTCACCGGCCGATTGAGCACGTTGGTGATCGAGAGACGCAACTTCGCGTTCTGGTTGATCGGCTGAAGCATATCGCGGGCCTTGATTTCCACCGGATCAATGCCTTCGATGGTGGAAACCTTGATCGCTTCGATCAGTTTCGCAAAGCTCCCGGGCTTGCCATTGCCGCGCAGGTAATAGCCGCTGCCGTCCAGCGGGAGTGTGATCTTCCCGTCTTTGGTCGGCACAGGGTTGGCGTAGCTATCGTACAACTGAAACGCCTCATCGGTCGCGGCGATGATCATCCGGGCGTCTTTGCGCTTGACGGTGCGGAAGGGGAGCGTGTCCTTGTTAAACGCCATCCCCAGATCGCCCACAACGACGATGGTGCCATCCTCAACACTAGTGTTGCCTTTGGCATCGGGCAACCCTTCAAAGACCATGACCCAGGGCAGGCCGTTTTTAAACAGCAGTTCCTTGAACGGCCTGTCGCCGATCATCGCCGAAAACCCCGCGACGGCGGCGCCGACCGACCATGGGCGTTTGATGAATAACTCCTCTGTCCCTTTTTCGGTGCGAATCTTGATGGTCTCAACACCGGCGATAAACCCGTCGGCGAACGTTCCGACAACGCGTTCGTAGCCGACCGAGCAGTACGCAGAGAGGACCGCCACAATACGTTCATCGGAATTGGCAACCCAGCTTTCGGTATCCCACATACGCACGGGGGCGGGCTTGCCGCTGGCGTCTTTACGATTCCGCCACGGTTTGTACCCGGCGGGCGTGTTCATGCCCTGATAGTGCATGGACGTAAAATCGAGCCACTTGAGGAACGGCTCGTCGCCGGTGGGGAATAGCTTGTCAAAGGTGTTGGAGGTGCTGTCGCAACCGCCCAGGAGCACATCCACTTTCGGCTCTCGCCGTGCCTGCTCCACGCCCTTGGCCATCGCGGTGTACATCTGCTGGTAGCGGGGAATATCCGCACCCCATCCATCGATGCCGCCGCCTTCCCAGGGTTCGTTATAGAGTTTGACGCCCACGACCGGCCCGTTGGGCCAGCCGAACTCGGCGACGATCTTGCGGACATATTCCTGGAACCCGTCGTCGTATTTCGGGAGCCAGGCGTTGTCCATGATCGGCAGCACGTTGCCCGCCGCGTCCT
>JBGSMH010000162.1:0-4460 GCA_041740275.1 Phycisphaerae bacterium | reverse complement strand
GCTGGGAACGCCGGGATTCCAGTTGCCCGCGTCCGCCCAATTGGTGCCATTGTTTCCGGTCCACGTCGACGCCGAAGCCGCCGTAGCCAGACCCGCAACCAACATCGCCGCAAAAACCGACTGCTCAACTTTCATGACTCTCTCCTCAAAAAAAGTGACCTAACAGATGTGAATGAAACACTGCGATAAACCTACACCATGCCCCGGAATTGTAAAGAGAAAAATTGTCGTAACTGCTTATCTGACAACGCGTAACGAACGTAAGTTGAGCAATCACGCGAGTGATGAGATACAAAAAAACAATTGAAAATCACTAGTGATTGAGTGTGATTAGAGCAGAACTCGCCAATTTGGCTGTCCACGTCCGGTTTTTTGGGGAAAAAGAGAGATCCGATCGCACGTCTAGAGTTGATTTGGAAGTTGATCTGATGCAATTCCCCATCACCCCAAAAAACTGCCGCAGAACGCGATCAGCGTCCTGCGGCAGGCCAAATTGGATATGCACCACTATTGCTCTATGCGTCCTTGACGCCACAGAAATTCACGCGACCCGACGACGGCGGCCCATCAACAAAGCGCCAACGCTGAGAAACGCGAGTGCGGTCGGTTCGGGAACGCCCATGCCAGTGACGGAAAGGACGACGCTTGTGGCACTATAGGTCAGCAAGAAATTGCTTGGATTGGCAGCCACGCCGTTGAAGGTCATTGAGCCGAAGGTTCCGCTGTACTGGCCGGTTCCGGTTTCGGTGATGAGTGTGTAATTACCGTCAGCGATCGTTGTTCCACGCAAAGCCAGTTCGGCCCCGTTGAGTCCAAAGCCGGTCACGCCACCTGAGCTGCGGTTCATGAAATTGCCTGCAATGATCTGATCGTTGTCACCCAATGTAGTGCCGATGTCCATGATCAGTTTGGAGTTGATCAGATTGACACCCGAACCATTGGTTCCAGGCCCAACAAACGACATGGTGCTGATTGGTGTGGTCGGATCATAGCCGGGAGACAGGAATGTTCCGGTACCGGGTGCCCAGAAATTCGTATTGTTGACCGATACAGTCGGAACCGTGCCACCAAAGCCGCGTCCGGTTGCGAAGGAATGTGATGAGGCAAGCCCGATCGATGTTGGACTGTTGCTGAACACAGAGAACGGCCTTTGAGCGTCAGGCAGTCCGGTCAGACTTCCATTGACGACCAGTGTGCCCGTTTTATTGATTCCGCCGGACATGGACTTGCCTGCGCCACCGCCCATGCTGATGTTTCCGGTGACGATCAGTGTGTTGTCATCGCCGATCGTCAGATTGCTGCTTGTGCCGCTGTTTCCGCTGAATGTCAGGTTGGCATCAACGGTGTTGGTTCCCGCCCCGTTGGAATGCACGAAACTATTACTGGCAACGGTTAAGGTAAAGCCAGACCCGCTGATGTTCCAGCCAGCGGTGTCGAAGGCTAAGGAGGTTATCGCTCGCCCGGCCCCCATACTGGGTTGGTTGGCGGTGGGCGCACCGCTGAAAACTGCGGCACCTGGCACAGGCCCGCCTCCCCAGTTGGCGACGTCCGTCCAAGTTGAATCATTTGTTCCCGTCCAAGTTGCCGCTGTCGCCACTGAGGCCAAACCCGCAACAACTATTGCCGATAGAATTGTCCGCTCTGCCTTCATAACTCTCCTCGCAACAAAATGACCTACAGAAATGAATTGATCCTCGTACATAAACGTACATCATGCCCCATAAATGTAAAGAAGAATATTGCCGTAACTGCTTATCTAGCAACGCATAGCGAACATAAGCTGAGTAATCACGCGGGTGATGCGCCATCAAAAAATCTTGAACAATCACTCGTGATTGGGTGTGATTGAGAAAAATGTGCGACAATCTGTCCATGGGATCGACTTAGTCCCCAAAAAATGCGACATTATTGCGAGTCGAGAGTTGATTGTTGAGTTGATCTATCCCTTTCAAAGCGCCCCCATGGTAAATCAGAAGCAAATCGCCGACCGGTTAAATCTGTCCCGATCGCTGGTCAGCAAAGTGCTGAACAACAACCTCGGCACCACCAAGGTCAAGGCAGAAACCGCCGAGGCGATCCGAAACATGGCAGAGCAGTTGGGCTATAGCCCCAATCAAGTCGCCGTCTCGTTGGCGACCGGCAAGAAGGGCGCGATCGGCGTGGTCATTCGGCGATTCGGAACGCGCGGCAGCCGACTGCCCGACATGCTCACCGATGGTTTCAGCGAAGAAGCCCGACTGACCGGGCAAAAACTGGTTCTCACCTACTACGGCGACGACACCGTAAGCCGATGCCTGGAGTTTCTCACACACAGCGATCAGATCGACGGATTGATTTTTGCCGGCAGCATCCCCCTTCCTATTGTGGATGAATTGCCCCGCTACCGGGGCTTTCCGGTCGTCGCGGTCTGCTCACAAGTGATGCCACCCGACACGTCCAGCGTATTGATTACCAACACCTACATTGGCGAGATGGCCACCACGCACCTGATCCATCGCGGGTGTCGTCGAATCGCACTGATCGAGTCGTGGCCGGTCCGAAGCGAAGGTTTTTTCAAGGCGATGGAACTGGCATCGCTGCCGGTCCATGAGGAACTGTTGTTTCATTGCAACGGCTTTTCGCATCACGTCGGGACTGCCGCCGTCGAAAACTTCCTGTCCAAGGGACATAAGTTTGACGGCATCGTTGCCCAGTCCGACGATCAGGCCGCCGGTGCCATTAATACCTTGATCAGCCACGGCATCCGAGTCCCCGAAGACGTCAAAGTCATCGGCGTGGACAATTCGCCATTCTGCGAATTCTGTGCATGCCCCCTGTCTTCGATCGATCAGAACTTCTACGAAGCGGGTCGGGTAGGCCTGAAAATGCTCACCGAACTGATCGCCGACCCAAGTTTGCCCCCGCGCAATGAGGTCATTCGCCCGCTGCTGATCGCGCGACGGTCCACCGAGTAGATCACCCGCCCGTTGCCAATAATGTCTGGCCTCTCACGCCCGATCCAACCCCTGCCAACCTTTGGGGCCCACTCGCGCCGCCTTAAGCGCCCGCTTCAGGCCCGCGATTTCGCCGGCCGACAGCTTGACCAGAGGCGGACGGACCACGGCTTTTTCGATCCGACCAAGCAATGCCAGGCATTCCTTCATGCGATTGTGCATGTCCACGAACGGCTGCGCATAGAGCGCCTGGGCGATCGGGTACATATGGTCATTGATCCGCTGCGCCAGAGCCAGATCCTTGGCCTGGACTGCCTCAAATAGCGCCACCTGCATATCGGCGATCACCGATCCAGCGCCCGACAGCAGGCCGCGTGCTCCCATCACCAACGACGACATCAGCCACGAACTGTGCGTGGTCAGCATGTTCACCGGACGCGGCAGCGATTGGACCGTGCGTGTGTTCTTTTCGTGCATCAGTGGGTCGTGGCACCAGTCCTTCATCGCCCGGATGGTCGGTACTTTCTCCATCAGTTTCAGCATCGTTTCAAACGGAAAGCCCATCCCCGTCGCCATGGGGTATTGGAACAGAATCAGCGGCAAATCCGTCGCCGCCGCGATTGTTTGGTAGTGCGCCAGCGCCATCTCCGGACGCATGTGCCCGCCGAGCATCAGCACCTGAGACGGGAAGATCAGTAGCGCGTTGGCTCCGCCTTTTTGGCACATCCGCGCCAACCTGGCGGCCTCGTGTGATCCGTCGGCGTAGATGCCGCCGATGATCGCCACTTTGTCGCCGACGGCCTCGACGCCCGTCTCGAGCAATCGCTGCTGCTCATCGAAAGTGAGCGCATGGACTTCCGCGGCGTGGCCGTTCAACGTTAACGCTGTCACCCCGCGTGTCGCGGCCATGAACTCAAAGTGCCGCTTCGTTGCCCGATAGTCGATCGCAAGATCGTCCCGAAATACTGTCAGTGCCGCAGGAATCACGCCGTGCGGAATGAAATGCTTCTGTTTCGCCATCTGTAACCTCAGCTCCTGTAGGGATCACTTACCATGCTTCTCGATATAACGTGACGATCTCGGCCGCGCTGGAGACGCGGGGATTGTTCCCCGGACTTCCGGAGGCCAGCGCGTCACTGGCCATCTGCTCCAAGCCTGTTTCAAATCGCTCGCGGGTCACGCCCGGACACTGTCCCAGCCGCGGCAGATTGAGTCGATTGTTCAACTCTTCCATCCAACGCACCAGTGCCTCGCCCGCATCGTGGTCGGACGCACCCGATGCCACACATCCCGCCGCCCGTGCGACTTCGGCGTAGCGCGCGGGAGCGGCTTCCACCGAAAACCGCGTCACCGTCGGCAGCAATACTGCATTGGACAATCCGTGTGGAATATGGAACCGCACGCCCAGCGGTCGGCTCATGCCATGCACCAAACACACACTGCTATTGCAGAATGCCAGGCCGCCCAGCGTCGCGGCCAGCATCATCGCGGCTCGCGCCTCGCGATTCTCCGGCTCTGCCCATGCCG
>JBGSMH010000161.1:0-13614 GCA_041740275.1 Phycisphaerae bacterium | reverse complement strand
CGCGACGGCCGGCGCGGCATCACCGCGCTGCAGATGGCGGAGGCTGGCAAGCATGACGAAGCGGCGGCCCTTCTCCGCGGGCGCTGACGACGGCGAAACGGCCGCCACATAACCCGCCAACTATGAATCCCGCCCCGCGTCAAGCGCAAAGCCCTCGCGCGGGCGATTTTCTGCACCGGTCATTTCCTTCTTCAGACGCCATTCCGGATCGACGCGAAGTCGCGAATCATCGCGGGCGACAAACCCGAGGCCGGGCGATAGAATCCCCACACCAGCGGGCGGTTCAGTTCAGCCAGACTTGATGCCCAGTGCGGCCGCCGCTGACCGCCCAACACTGGCCTCCCGGCGCACTCGGCATAAAGTCCTATTCGTTATTCGTCCATGAACCCGTTCGACACTCCGATTGCCTCCATACCACCCGAACGGCTCTTGGACCACGTCGTGGCCTTGAAGGAGCATCTGTTCACGACGTCCGAACCGAATGCGGCAAACGCGGACGGCCAGACGTGCTTGCTCATGGCGCTCGGGTTTTGCGTCGGCGAGGACGGCGAGCAGTTGGTCGCCTCACTGTTGGAGCGCGGCGCGGACCCGAATCGGCCGTCGGCGATGGCCAACTTCTCCACCTTCATGACCGCCGCTAAGCGGGTTGCGCCGCTGGCGCGGCTGATCGGGGCGGGCATGGAGCTCAATGACGTGTACACCGTCGAACCCGGCGTGCTCGCCACAGGTCGGGGAGGACGAATCACCCTGCTGGATTACGCCCTCGACGTTGAGGCCTACCTCAATAGGCGGTCCAAGAACAAGGCGTTCGTTCGGACGGTCGAGAAGCACGCCGGTCCCCTGAGCGGTCGCCGCCGGTTCGTGGCGGACGTCATCGAGTTGTTGAAAGCAAACGGGGCGGCGAGCGCGGCGGACGAATAACCCGCCAATGCAGCGGACCGGAGCCGCGGGTATCTTCTCTCCCGTCCGAAGGTCTTTCGGGCGCGGCTCCGGCCGCTGATTGGCAGCCCGTTATCGTACCAAGCGGGGCGGGATTGCATGGGTTCTCTGCAGCGGCTGTGCTGCCTGTGGCGGAGTCGTTTTGTTCAGGCATTCTGAATCCGATCCGCGTTCATCCGCGTTCATCTGCGGTTTCAATGTATTTTTTGTCTGGAACCGAGGGTGGCGACAGGAATATGGGCGAACCCTCATTTCTTCTTCGACTTCGTTTTCGCAGCCACTGCCCTTTTCTTGCCTGTCTTTTTGATCACTTTCTTGACGACCTTCTTCACCGCTTTCTTTGTGACTTCTGTCGGCTTGCTCGGAGCGGGTGCTTCGCTGACCGGTGCCATATCCACGCCGAATACATCCGCCAAGTCTGAATCGGCGATCGTCGCGGTGGATGACTTGCCCGATACCGATACCGTCGCGGCGGCGGCTTCGTCGATCAGTTCAAAATGATCCACGCCGCGCAGCACGAACAGCAATTCCGGCTGCGTATCCAACCGCCTGCCCACCCCATACAGCACGGCGGCGAGGTGTTTGCACAGGACCGCAAAATCCGGACAGGAACAATCGAGTCTGAAATCCTCTGCATCCGGAAACATGCCCGTTTCGGCATCGGTGAGGATCTTCATCACCGAATCGGAAAACTTGCCTTGCAGCAGTTCCACAACCGACCCGATCTGCCCGCCGCAACGGGATTTGATTTCCTTCCATTGTTTTTCGGGCAGCGCGTCGATGTTGATCTTGATGTCGTACATCTCACTGCCGCAGACCATCGCTTCGACGCATCCTTTCTTGATCTCCAGATGACAGATCGAGCCGTTGCGCGCGTAGCGGCGGCCACGCTCGAGGCGGGATTCAAAATCGCTCAGGCATTCGATGTGCTTGCACCAGGCCTGCCCCCAGAAGGTCGTGCCGATCTTGTTGCCTTTGAACGCTTCGATGGGCGTGATCACCCGCCCCTTTTTGCGAAGCTTTTCGACCTGTTTTTGCGCATTGGCCTGTCGCTTGGCAACAGACACATACGGCTTATAGCTCCACCACATCCATCCCTCTCATTCGCTGGTCGCGCGGTTGATATCCAGTGACACGAACTTCAGCAGCTCGCTGTTGTTCATGTCGGTCAGAATCTTCTCCGCACCGGATGTTCCAAGCAACTCATTGGACAGGCCAATTTTTTCTTCGATCATCGCGTCAATCCGTTCTTCGACCGTGCCGCGACAAATGAACTTGTGGACCAACACGTTTTGCTTCTGGCCGATCCGAAAGGCGCGATCGGTGGCCTGATTTTCGACGGCAGGATTCCACCACCGGTCAAAATGGATCACATTGGCGGCGGCGGTGAGATTCAGCCCAGTCCCCCCGGCCTTGATCGACAATACAAAGAACGGCGGGCCGTCTTCCTGCTGGAATTGCTCGACCATCTGCTTGCGTTTGGGGATGGTTACGCTCCCGTGCAACACCAGCCCCGGCGATCCAAAAACCTTCTTCAAATGCTCGGCCAGCGGGTCGGTCATTTCGCGAAATTGCGTAAAGACCAATGCCCGCTGTTGTCGCGATGCCAACTCGGCACAGATTTCTTCGATGCGCGCGAATTTGCCAGATAAATCCGCCGACCAGTCGCCGTCGCCGACGCATTGGGCGGGATGATTGCAGATCTGTTTGAACCGCATCAGATAGGTCAGCACCAGCCCCTGCCGTTTGATCCCGTCTTCGACCGCGTTCAGTTCCCGCTCCATCTGCACCACCGCCTGCTGATAGAGCGCCGCCTGCGCCTTGGTCAGCGAGCAGTAGGCTTTGAGTTCGGTCTTGTCGGGCAGATCGGAGATGATCGATTTGTCGGTCTTGAGGCGACGCAGGATGTAAGGCTGGATCAATTTTCGCAGCGGCGCGTATCCGTGCGGCGAATCGGGCTGGCCCATCTCCTTGACGTATTTGGCAAACGGCTTGGCGGCACCGAGCAATCCGGGATTTAGAAAATCGAACAGCGACCACAGATCAGATAGTCGATTCTCGATCGGCGTGCCCGAGAGCGCGATGCGCGTTTTGGACTTCAGTTGTTTGACGACTTTGCTTTGGCGCGCCCCGGCGTTCTTGATCGCCTGGGCTTCATCAAGAATCAACACATCCCATTCATGCTTGGTCAGTGCTTCCAGGCGCGACACCATCGCATAGGTGGTGATGACCAGATCGTGATCGTTAAATCGTGCGGGCAACGCGGGATCGCGGACATCGTTCTCGGATGAGTGTGCGATCAAGGCTTTGATCGACGGTGCGAAACGCGACAGTTCCGATCGCCAGTTGGGGATCAGCGACGCCGGGACGATCAGCAGCGACGCCGCCCGCTTCGATTGGGTTACCCGATGCAGCAACAGCGCGATCACCTGCACCGTCTTGCCCAGCCCCATGTCATCGGCCAGACACGCGCCGAGTCCCAAATCGCTCAAAAACCGCAGCCACGCGTAACCCTTTTCCTGATAAGGTCTTAATGTCGCCCGCAGAGTCTCGGGCGGCTTTTGTGAAGCGGGCTCGCGAAGCGAACTGAGCGTTTGCTCCAGCCAATCCCCTGCCTGCACGCCCGACCAGGTGCGCACCTGTTCTTCCTCGGCTTCTTCGGCTTGGTCAGAACCGGGGTTGAACCCGGACAACATCCGCATCCCCTCGACGAAGCTGATCCCGTCCTCGGCGAACTGCTCCACCCGCCGCCAATGCTGGAGCGCCTCGCTCAGCTTGTTTCGATCGACCTCCACCCACTGCCCGCGCAGTTGGACCAGATTTTGGTCACTCATCATCAGCGCGTCGATCTCGTCTTCAGAAAGCGTTTCGTTCTCGAGCGTGACGTTGACATCAAAATCTAGCATCGCATCGACGCCCAGTTTGGTCTTGGTCTGACTGCCGATCTTTACGCTCACCTGCGGCCGCGAGGGTCGGCGGGCTTTCCACCAGTCGGGCACGCGGACGACGATCCCGCACGATTCGAGCACCGGGATACTTTGCAGCAATTGATACGCATCGCGCGGCGTCCATGCCAGTGGCCGATACAGATCCTGACTCGCCACCAGTTGCGCCACCCAAGACGACGCCTTTTCCGCATCCGAAATCGGCTTGAGCAACTTCAGCAGTGTCGCCTTATTCTGCGCCCCCACATATTCCTGCCTTGCTCGAATGAGCGGCAGGTGCAGGGCTTTCCCGTTGGCACCGATGCCGGAAGTGTAGGTCGCCATGAACGCAAACGGGTGCGCCGGATCGCGTTTGTTCTCGGCCAGATGAAAGGTGACGCGTCCGATCGCGTGCCACGACGGGTGAAGCGATTCGAGAAACGCACTGAGCCCGCCGGGCGTTTGCTGCAACTTGCTGCGAACCAGCGTGTCAAAATCGACCCACCACCCGCGCAGCAACTCCTTATTCAGATACTCCGCCCCCGTGATCGGCGGGGCTTCCATTGCGTAAAACGCCAACGCCTCCAGGGGCGGCGGCTCGATCGGCTCGACGGTCTCCAAAGTCGTCTGACACAAACGTGTGATATGTTTCCGGGCAAAATCCCGCAGATATGAAACCCCCGCCGGCAATTCACTCCGCAACCCCGCCCCGACCAGATACAACATCAGCCCCGGCGTCTCATGAAAATCCCCCCAAACCGCGTGGCCCGCGGGGGTGATGCGAAGGTCGAGTAGCTCGTCTCGTTTTATGCTGGAGTTGGTATCAATCTTGCCCACCACGATTCGCTTTCGCTCTCTGTACCATCAATGTGATTTGCTCGTTCATGTTAATCCCAATGAGTTGCGTCTTGGGATGTGCGGTGGCAAATACACGGAAAATCTCGTCAGCAAAGGCTTGGCCCACCGCTCGAACGCCAGTGAAATCGAGAAGCACCTCGTCAAACTTCTCGACCCGCGAAAGCACACGTTTGGCCGACGAGCGGGAAACCAAGGCTTCATCTCCGAATTGAGCAAGACGGATGGGCACATGTGTCTTGGCGAATCTGTAGTCGTCAGGGCCGCTGCTATGGTTGCTGAATACATCTTGCATGACGCGGCTGGTCGGAACAAGCAACTGCATCGTGATTCGCGTTCCCTGAATGGAACGCTCTTTGTCGTCGACAAGCCAATCATCCGAGTCAGTACGATGGAAGAACAAGAGGTCGGCCGATCGGATTAAGAAGCGATCAAACATGCGGGAGTTGAAGAAGATGCCTTCGCCTGTGTGCTTGGTGGGGTCAGTAGTGAACTTTCCCTTACTTAGTTCCAGCAGGGACAGTCGGGGATCTGCCAGACCGAGTGCTGATGCAATCTTTTGAAAAATTCCGACTCCATCGTCTTCTATTGTTATGCTGACGGAAGTTGCAGTACGCGCAAATGTCACAACAGCGTGATCAGCACCAGAATGATCCAACACGTTGTTGAAAATCTCGGTCGTACCATAGTGGCAAATGTCCCCATCTTCTTTTGGCAGCCAAGCGACACGTGGCGCGAGTTCTCGCCAAACATTATCCTCCGTTAATCCCGGCGAGTGGATATCGTACTTCTCTTTCCACTGGTCGAGTGGTTTGAGGCGGTACCGTGACCATCGTCTCGTGCCGAAAACGGAAACCAAGCCTTCCTCTGCGAGTGCCTTTAAGTGACGCGACACATTCTGACGAGTTACACCGAATTTGATTGCGATATCCGCAACTGGAGACGAAGACCGCCAGAAAATTGCCTCAAATAGAGCTGAGCGAATTTGTTTTGACCTTTTTGTTGACATAGGACTTGTCATACTATGACAACTTTTCTGGCTGTAAAGTTTACATAGAAATCTAAAACAGCCTCAACCTCGGCAAATCTGTCGTCCCGACCAGAAACTCATCCACGCCCGCGGCGCAGCAGCGGCCTTCGGAGATCGCCCAGACCACCAGGCTCTGCCCACGACGGCAATCGCCGGTCGCGAATACGCCGGGGACAACCGTTTGATAATCGTCATCGACGACCACACTCCCGCGTTCGTCCAACGTCAGGCCCAGTTGCCCGATCAATCCGTCCGGCTCGGGTCCGGCAAAGCCGATCGCGATCAGACACAGGTCGCACGGCAACTCAAATTCCGTCCCCGGCACTTCGCGCATCACCGGTTTGCCCCCGCGCATCTCGGCCACTTCCTGCTTGGCACAGATGATCGTTGTCACTTGCCCATTTTCGCCTTTGAAGCCCTTGGTCACCACCGACCATTCGCGCTTGCCGCCTTCTTCATGCGCCGGCGAGGTGCGAAACGTGTTCGGCCAATAAGGCCAAGGGGCATGGACCTCATCGCGCGTCTCGGACGGTTGGGGATAGAGATTCAACTGCGTGACGCTTTTTGCCCCCTGCCGATGCGCCGTCCCCAAACAGTCGGCGGCGGTGTCGCCGGCACCGATGATCACCACATGCTTGCCCTTGGCGTCGATCTTCTGCTCGTCAAAAATCTGATCCCCCAGATTCGCTTGCGTCGGCTGGGGCAGATAATTCATCGCCAGATGAATACCGGCCAATTCGCGTCCGGGCACCGGAAGATCGCGTGCCTTGGTCGCACCGGTCGCCAATACGATCGCGTCATATTCACGCCGCAACTTGTCCACGGGCGTGGTCTTGCCGACATCGGCCTGACAGACAAATCGGATACCCGATTCTTCCATCATTTTGATTCGCCGGTGGACGGTTTGTTTGTCCATCTTGAAGTCGGGGATGCCGTACAGGAGTAACCCGCCGGGTCGATCGGCACGCTCATAGACGACAACGGTATGGCCGGCGCGGTTCAGTTGCTCCGCCGTCGCCAAACCGGCCGGCCCGGAGCCGATGATCGCCACCTTTTTCCCGGATCGACGCTTGGGGATCAGCGGCTTGACCCACCCTTCCTTCCATGCCCGATCCGAAATGTTCTGTTCGATCAACTTGATCGTTACCGCTTGATCGTTGATCGCCAGCACGCACGCTTCCTCGCACGGTGCCGGGCAGACCCTGCCGGTCCATTCGGGAAAGTTATTGGTCTTGCTCAGCGCCTCAAACGCCTCCTGCCACTGCCCGCGAAAGACCAGATCGTTCCAGTCCGGGATCAGATTGCCCAGTGGGCAGCCGTTGTTGCAGAACGGGATTCCGCAATCCATGCACCGCGCACCTTGTTTGCGCAGCTTGTCTTCGGGGAACGCCAGATAGATTTCGTCCCAATCCATCACCCGCAGGCTGACTGGCCTTTTCTTGGGCGTTTCGCGCGTAAACTCTTTGAATCCGGTCGGTTTACCCATGTTGTTTGTCTTTATCTAGTAAACGAAGAACCCTACCCGAAGCGGTTGGTGTGAGCGGGCGACGGATGTTAGCCGAATCCGCACGCGGATCAAATCGGGAAGTCGATTTTTGCCGAATCGAATCAACCAAACCCGCTGAATGCGATCCCCATCGCGTTAAACGCTGCGTGCATCACGATCGCGGCGATCAGGTTGCGGGTCAGTTCGTAGATCACCCCGATGCAGACCGACAACACAAAAATCGGGATAGCGGTCCAGGGTTCATGGATGATCGCAAAGACAAAACTGCTGGCCACGATCGCCAGAATGGGGCTGGCGGTGAGCTTGCGCAAACTGGTCTGGAGCAACCCGCGGAAGAGCAATTCTTCAAACGCGGGTGCGACAACCACTGCCGCCACAATGACAGCGAATCGCACCCATGTTGCCACCGGTGCGTCCATTTCCAGCAGCAATTTGTGCTTGGCCGGATGGTCAATCTGAAAATAGGCCAGCCCCATCAATGTCGCCTGATACGACCACCAGACGAACGGCATCGCGATCACGATCCCGATCAAGCCCCACATCACGCCCGGTGCGATGCCGGATCGGCTGAGCCCCAGCGTCTGGCGCATCGGTTTTGCCCGAAGAAGAAACAGCCCCAACAGTGTCGGGACCAGCGGGACGATCATCGCCTGAAGTGCCCGCTCCCCCGGCGGCGGGTCTGTGACGGCTGGATCGTGCGTGAGGCTGACCCAAAACCCGCTAGCAAATATCCATGTCAAGAACACCAGCCCCGCCACCGGCAACAGCAACATCAACGGCTCGGCCGACTCACGCGGGATGCGAATCAGCGACGCCTCGGCACCGCGATTGGCCAGCACCGCGTGCGCCAACATCAGCGACACCCCGGCCCAGATCAGCCAGATCGGGAGCAGGTGATTGGAGTTGATGGCCAGCAATTGGATTGACAAGATTGCCTCACGGTCTACAGTCTCGCGATCTTAACGCAAGTTCGAGTATGCAGACGATTCTGGACAAAATAATCGCGACCAAGAAGTTTGAGGTCGCCGAGCGGTCGTTGATCACGCCGGTGGAACGGTTGCGCGAATTGATCGCCGATCAATCGCCGCCGCGCAACTTTTTCCAGGCCGTTTCCCGGCCGCCGACCAAAAAGCCGGTGAATGTGATCGCCGAGGTGAAAAAGGCATCGCCTTCTGCGGGCGTGATCCGCGACGATTTTGATCCGGTGGCGATCGCCCGGATTTATCAGGAAAACGGTGCCGACGCGATCAGTGTCCTGACCGACGAGAAATACTTCCTCGGCTCGCTCGATTATCTGAAGCAGGTCCGTGCCGCGGTCGATCTGCCGGTATTGCGGAAGGATTTTATCATCGACCCGTATCAGGTGATCGAAGCCCGCGCCGCCGGTGCTGATGCGATTCTGCTGATCGCCGAGTGTCTGGCGACAAACGTGATGATCGACCTGCAAATCCTCGCGACCGAACTGCGGATGACGGTGCTGATTGAGGTGCATGACATGGAGAATCTGATCCGTGTGCGCGACAGTGTGATCGGTTTTCCGCATCGCAGTTATTCGCTGTTGGGGATCAACAATCGCGATCTGCGAACGTTCAAGACCGATCTGGGCAACACGCTGCGGATGCTGGAGTTGGTGGAAGATACGAGCGTCTTGGTGAGCGAAAGCGGGATTCACACGCGCGAACACGTCGAGAAACTCGCCGCCGCCGGGGTGAGATCGGTGCTAGTGGGTGAGTCGCTGATCCGCAGCCCGGATATTGGCGGGAAAATGCGTGAGTTGTTCGGTCAATCACTCGCATAGGGAACTTTCACCACGAAGGCGCGAAGAACGCGAAGGAATCGCGAAGAATTGCCTAACGTCTGCCTCGTGATTTTCTTTGAAACCTTGGCGCCTTCGTGATCTGCATACAGTTGATCAGGTGAGCGATCTCCAAACCCGTGTGTTCACAACTGAGGGTGACACGCAGTCGGCTGGTGCCGCGCGGGACGGTTGGCGGACGGACTGCGAGGATCAGCACCTCTGCGGATTCAAGCGTGTGGGCGACATCCAGCGCGGCGGATTCATCGGACAGCAAAATCGGTATGATCGGCGAATCCCCCGCCGGGATCGCAATGCCGCTGTCAGCCAAGGATCGTCGCACGCGCGTCGAGATTTCGCGTAATCTCGCCTGCCGGTCCGGCTCATCGCGTAAAATCTCAATCGCCCGCACCGCGCCGGTTGCCACCCAGGGCGACACCGCAGTTGAGTAGATATACGCCCTGCCAAAGTTCAGCACCGCGTCGATGAATTGTCGCGACGCACACACCGCCCCGCCGCTGACGCCCAGGGCTTTGGAGAGCGTGACGATGCTGATATCGACCGCATCGCGCAACCCCAACTCCGCCACCAGCCCCGAACCCGCCGGCCCATAAACGCCCGATCCGTGCGCCTCATCCACCAGCAACACAAAATCGTGTCGCGACTTCAATTCACAAATCCCGCGCAAATCAGCGGCGTCTCCGTCCATCGAAAAAATCGACTCGGTGACGACCACATCCACACTGCCCCGCTCGCGTTTTTCCAGCAGCCGCTCAAGCTTCGCCAGATCATTGTGGGAAAAAACGCGCATCGTCGCGCCGGTCTGTCGGACGGCATCGATCAGCGACGCATGGGCGAGTTTGTCGAGGATGAAGCGAATTGCTTTCCCACGTGATTCGGCGACCGCGTGCAACGTCTGAATCGCCGCCAGATTCGCCTGATAGCCGCTGGGCATCAGCAGCGCGGCCTCGGTCTGCTTCCATTTTGCGATCGCCTCTTCGGCGCGGTGGTGGAGATCGGTATATCCACTGATCAGCCCCGCCGCCCCGGCACCGGCGGGACAATCCATGGGGGCAAGCATCTTCGGATGATGCGTCAGACCCAGATAGTTGTTCGATGCGAAGTTGGTCAACTGCTTGCCATCAAGCAACACATGCGTGGCATCGAGATGCTTCAGAGTGCGCCTGGATCGCAGCAGATGAGCGTTTTGCCGCTCGTTGAGGGCATCGGTGATCAGATCAGAAAAGGAGTCGGACATCGATCGCTGACGATACCCGAAGCGGCTATGCCGTGGGAGTCGCCGCCTTCTCGCTCCGAGCCGCATCGGCGGCGGACAACTCGATCATCCGCTCTTTCATCAGGCGACCGACTTTGAACTTCACCGTGCGTTTTTCCGGGACGGCGACCGGTTCCAACGTCTTGGGGTTCTGCGCCTTGCGGGCCTTGCGGGTCTTGATTTCAAAAACGCCAAAATCCCGAAACTCCAGCCGATTCCCCCTGGCCAGTTCGGTGATTATCTCGTCGAGAAACTGCTGCACGACCTTCTTCACCTGCACGCGACGATCGGCCACATTTCCCGCGATTCGGTCGATGAGTTCTTTTTTGGTGATCGTTGACATGCCAAGCCGCCTTCGTTTTATAACCATTGAAATGAACCAGACTTACAGCATTGTTGCCACAGTTTTGGCCGATTGCAAGTATAATTGGCGTGCGTGACAGCGGTTTTTTAGGCGTGGGACGTGCGGTAAGTGCTTGACAGCCCTATCGATAGGTCGTCATGGACCGGCCGGAGTAGCTGGTGCGGTTGAAGCGGTTGGGGTAGTCGTCAATCCGCTGTTCGTCGCGCTGGTAGATCTGGAGGCTGTCGATCACCGGCGATTCATAACCATAGAAGGCACTTGGACTTCTGCCCTCTCGCGAAAACGCCGGGAGCGGTGCATACGCCACCATCGGCGGATCAAACACCAAGGCTGCGGCGGGTGCGGGTTCGAAATACGGGGTCGCGGCCTCGACCGCGCGGGGAACGCGATCCTGATGACTCGCACAACCGGCGACGCCGATCATCACGATGCCGAAAATGAACATGCACGCACTTCGCACGAATAGCATCCATCAAACGCGATGCCAAACGCAACCACCCCCATATTATCGCTCGCGCAAAGCCTGCCGGTGACAGATCAGGCCGGATGATGCGTTTGGGAAACATCAAATGGGGGTCGGTGTCGCTTTGAAGCAACATTCGACTTGGAGATTGACTCGAACAAAAAAAACCCATCCGGCCACGTTGGGTGACCGGATGGGCGGAGTAGGGAACAGTCGTTCGTCAATGGGTGCTTGAATGCTCGGAGCCGGGTGCTACTCCGGTTCCCTGGTCATCTCCATGCAGCCGCAGGGGCATTCGGTCACGCAAATCCCACAGCCCTTGCAGTAGTCAAGTTTGATCTCAAACTTGCCTACGCCCAGCTTGGTGATCGCGTTATCCGGGCAAACCCCGTAACAGTTGTCACATCCCAGGCAGTTGCCGCACGACAGGCATCGCCGGGCTTCGTAGAGGGCGTTGGATTCGTCCAGACCGCCTGTGGTTTCGTCGAAACTGTCCAGTCGGCGCAGGTGATCCAATTGCGGCTGAATCGTCTTGGGCGCGTCGGTGTAATACCACGAATTGAGTTTTTCAAATGTGGCGATCGGCTTTTTCGGGGACGGTGCGTATTCGCGGCCGTTCAGGTAGGCATCAATACAACGGGCGGCCTTTTTCCCATGACCCACCGCGATGGCGGCGGTGCGTTCACTGGGAACCATGTCCCCGCCGGCAAACAGACCCTTGAAGCCGGTCATCATATTGGCATCGACTTCGACCACGCCGTCTTTGGCGACTTTTACCTCCGGCACATTTCGCAGGAAGTCTGAATCCGAATCCTGCCCGAGCGCCAAAATCAGCGTGTCGGCCTTCACTTTTTCAAATTTGCCGGTCGGTTGCGGAAAGCCTTTTTCGTCCAGTTCCATCAATTCGATTTCGATCTCGTCCTCGGCCATCTCCTTGATGGTGCTCAGCCACTGCATGCGAACGCCTTCTTCGACGGCTTCGGTCAGTTCGCTCTTGTGGGCGGGCATTTTTGATTCGTCGCGACGATAGATGATGACGGTTTCTTCCGCGCCCATGCGCAGTGCGGTGCGGGCGGCGTCCATCGCGGTATTGCCACCGCCATAGATCGCCACGCGACGGCCGACCCGGGTCTTGGCGACTTCCGGCGAATCGCTGGCATCACGCAAGAAGCTAAGTGCGTCCATCACCTTCCCGGCCTCGCGGGCGGGGATATTTACATGCTTGCTCTTGTGGGCACCGATCGCCAGGAAAATCGAATCAAACTTGCCCTGCTCCAACGGCTCACGAACGGAATCGACCTTCTGATTGACGATAAACGTGATGCCCATCTTCGCCAATCGGCCGACCTCTTCGTCGATGACATCGCGGGGCAGTCGGTAAGCCGGAATGCCGTAGCGAAGCATCCCGCCGAGCTTGGGCATGGCTTCAAAAACGGTGACGGTGTGACCCATGCGGCGCAGGTGATAAGCACAGCTCAATCCGCTAGGCCCGGACCCGACGACCAGCACTTTTTTGCCGGTATCAGGCAGACACGGGACGGTCCAGTTGTTCTTGTTGGCAAGATCGCCGAGGAAGCGTTCGACGGCGTGGATGCTGACGGGCTGATCGAGTTGGCCGCGATTGCAGGAGGTTTCGCACGGATGGTAACAGACGCGCCCGTGGATCGCGGGCAGCGGGTTGTTCTCCATCATCACTTCCCAGGCCTTCTGGTATTCGCCTTCCTCGGCCCAGTAAAGCCACCGCTGGATGTCATGTCCGGCAGGACAGGCGTTGTTGCACGGGGGCAAAAACGACTTGTATTCAGGCCGCTTGGTGCGCCAAGCCCCGGTGAGATTGTCTCGGCCGGTATTCGGGTCTAGCGTGATGGCGAAGGGATGGTCCATGTAAGCCTCAGTTTGAAGTTTGGAGCTTGGCGTTTGAAGTTCAGATCACTCCGAACTTCAAACGTCAAACTTCAAACGATCATTCATCAAATCTTCAATACGTTCGCGACCTCTGCTTCATCGAGTTTGTAGGTCTCGATGTTGTCGTCGGCGATCGCTTGAATGCGTGCGATCGCATCGGGGTCGCCTTTGGCACCAAACAAGTGCGCAAAGCGTTTCTGTAATTTCAAATAGTCATCCACCGGCACGCGGCGGCGGATTCGGCGGCGTCCGCTGACTTTGCCGTATTCGGCTTCAAACAGCGGGAACAACCCGCTTTCGACCGCCAGCCGGGCGATGCGGATGGTGTCGGCCGGGTCTGATCCCCAACCCAGCGGGCAGGGAACGTGAATATGGATGTAGCGTGCGCCGCGGAACTCCATCGCCCGCACGACTTTGCGTTCCAGATCGCGCAGGTCTGCGACCGATGCGGTGGCGACATACGGAATGCCGTGCGCCATTGCGATACGGGGGACGTTTTTGCCGACGCCAAATTTGTTGCCCGGTTCGGGACCGACGCCCTGTGTGGTGGCGGTGG
>JBGSMH010000160.1:0-1635 GCA_041740275.1 Phycisphaerae bacterium | reverse complement strand
TCAAAGACCGCGCCGGCCAACTCTGGCATCTGTACCATCAGAAGACCGGGGTGGAAAAGGGATGGAAGCGCGACCTGTGCCTCGATCCGATCTCGTTTGATGACAAAGGTGTCCTGCAAGGCAAACCCACACGCGGCGTCGAACAACCCGCGCCCAATGTCGATCCGAACCTGGTTTGGATCCCGGAGTTCACCCCACGGGGCGCTTATTTCACTGAATCGACTGAGGTGAAGATCGTCTCCCGCACCGCCGGTGTGATGATCCGCTACACGCTGGACGGGACCGAACCGACGCCCGAATCGCCCGTCTATGACAAGCCGATCAATCTGAAAGCGACCACGGTCGTCACCGCTCGGGCGTGGAAGGACGGGATGGAGACCAGCCGGGTCGCCAAAGCGCGTTTTACGCATCAGACGGGCGCGCTTTCGCCCAATCCATCCCCGGACGCCCCTGGTGGTGAGGCACCGTTTACGATCTTCCCGAAGCCCAACCCGAACTGGGTCAAGCCCACCCCATGAGCAGAATCCTTAATCGTTTCGTTTGACAATTCTTCGCCCCCGACGCAAAACCGAAGCACCATGAGCGATATACGAATCGGATTGATCGGCGGAAGCGGACTGGGTGCGGCGATGGGCGATCAGACATGCGGCGTGCTGCATGTCATCGACACCCCCTTCGGTGTACCCAGTGCCCCGATTATCGAAACCACATGGGACGGCCTGCCCGTCTACTTTCTGTCCCGTCATGGGATTGGGCACACGCTCAATCCTTCGCAGATCAATTCCCGCGCTAACATCTTTGCCTTAAAGAAGTTAGGCGTCACCCATATCCTCGCCAGTGGCGCGGTCGGATCGCTCCGGGATGAGTACCGCCCGCGCGATCTGGTCGTGCCGGATCAGGTGATTGACAAAACCCGACGCCCGGCGACGTTTTTCGACCATGCGGCGGTGCATGTGGAATTTGCGGAACCTTTTTGCCCGGTCCTGCGTCAAACCATCATGCAAGCCGCCAAGAGCAGTTCTGAGGCGCCGGTTCAGCATCCGTCGGATGCTGCGCCAGTTTCGTCAGCAGTTTCGTCTGTCCACGCCGGGGGGTGCTACGTTTGTATGGAAGGCCCGGCATTTTCGACGCGCGCCGAATCTCTGATGCACCGACTTTGGGGAGGCGATCTGATTGGCATGACCGCCATGCCCGAAGCCAAGCTCGCCAGGGAAGCCGAGATCGCCTATGCGTTGATCGCGTTGGTGACGGACTACGATTCTTGGAAACACGCCCCCGCCGCAGATTTGAGCACAAAACCAGACCCATTTGTGCTTTTGAACGAGATCATCGGCCATCTGAAAATCGCCACGACCAACGCGATCGATCTCATGCGTCGCACGGTTGCCCTTATCGCTCAGAACCCCGATTCGGTGTCGGATTGCCCGGCTCACCATGCCTTAAAGTTGGGTATTTGGTCGGACAAAACCGCGATCGCAAAAAATGAGGTGGATCGGCTTGCCCCGTTGTGGTTAAAGTATTTCAAGTAACGTTTGACCCGCCACGCGTGCCTGGCGCGTTTTGGGGTATAATTCGGCGACAGTCTGGTCCATTTTGTCGCACGTTGTCAGTACCGGAGATATCGAATGCGCACTG
>JBGSMH010000159.1:0-4426 GCA_041740275.1 Phycisphaerae bacterium | reverse complement strand
GAGGGCTCTACAAGTAACATACGTAGCGAGATCCAGGTCGGTCATTCCGCCTCAAATGTCAGTGTCTACGGCATTAAAATCGGCGACAGCGTTGCCGATGCGATCAGGAAATATGAGGCACTTGTTTCACAAGTAGAGGATCAACGAACCCGAGAGCAATGGCTGAGATGGGCGAAGAACGATCATCCGGATGGGGTCCGTCTGTTCAATTTTCAAGGCGAACAGATTTGTGTAGTCACGGCAAAGGGGATTGTCGTTGGATTATTCTGGTACTCAGAACCAACGCCGTCGGATGGAATGTACCGCGCCAAGCAAGCTTTCCCTGTTCTCATCAAGGGGGCGCTCACGGTTAAGTAGCCAAACAAGGGCAATGAT
Source organism: Phycisphaerae bacterium (assembly GCA_041740275.1). Classification (GTDB taxonomy): domain Bacteria; phylum Planctomycetota; class Phycisphaerae; order Tepidisphaerales; family Tepidisphaeraceae; genus BPJO01. Next base: position 4,051 of record JBGSMH010000159.1, on the reverse strand, counting down.
TGCGGCAGGCCGAGTGGGATAGCAGGACGTAGTGGGTGGGTGCGGGGGTGACAACATGCTGTCAGTCGAGGCCATAAATCGGCGGATTTGCCTGATTTGGCAGCCGACTTTTGAGGTTTTCGGGGATATAGTTGTCTGGTTGTTTTTCGCCGCGTTTGGGGATGCGCCGTCGTATTTCGATGCGCTGCGATAGCTCATTGACAAGTGAATAGAAAGGCTTGAACTCCGGCCGGAAAGGTAGGAGTTGCAACAGTTGCACGCTGGCGCGCAACACTTTGGCGTGCCAAAATCGACAAGTCCTGCGGCGGCCAGCAATTACGTTTCTCGCATGGGTCAAAACGGATGCAACAAATGCAACAAGTGAAAAATTCTGAGCTGTTGCACCGAATCGCTGCGCCGTCTCGTGCCTGGGCAAACCGCAGTTGATCTGGTTCATTGGACGCTTTTGTGCGGTGCGGTTAAAACTTTCATCCATCATGCCACTCGACTTACACCCTGGACAGACGTTTCTCTTCATCGGCGACAGCATCACCGATTGCGGCAGGCGCAATGAGCCGGACGGGATCGGCCATGGCTATGTCCGACTGATCCGCGACTATCTGTACGCCAAAAACCCGACCCTGGCCCCGCGCGTGATCAACACCGGCATCAGCGGGCATCGCGTGACCGATCTCGCCAAGCGGTGGACTGAGGATGTCATCGAACACGCACCAGATGTGCTGTCGATTTTTATCGGGATCAATGATGTGTGGCACGGATTGCGGAAAGACAACCCCGCCGGTGTGCCGATCGAGCAATTTGTCGAGGCGTATCATGTGATCCTGCGGCAGGTGCACGGGGCGTTGCCCAAGACCAAGGTTGTGCTGTGCCAGCCGAGCGTGATCGAGCCCCCTTCCCCGGCCGAGGGGAATGCGGTGTTGCAGCCGTATGTGCGGGCGGTCAATGAGCTGAAGCGGGAGTTTGGCGCGGTGGCGCTGGTCCCGTTGCATACCGCGTTCGTCAACGCCCGCCGAATGCGGCCGGACATCAACTGGACGCCCGATGGCGTCCATCCGTCGTCTTCAGGCCACATGCTGATTGCCCGAACGTGGCTGAATGAGACGGGATTGCTGTAAATCGCGAATAACGAGCAACGGCTCAATCCTCATGGTTTCGCTCCAGCGCCATTTCGATCCCGCCCACCCGCCGATCGCGGGGATCGACGCGATACGCGGGTCGATTCGCGATCGGCTGCTGACGACTTCGCGGTTCATCCAGACGCCCAACTTCGTCCGCTGCGGCGACTCAGATCTGCGAATCCTCTTCGACGATTACGACAACCACTTTTTTGATGCCCAGTTGCGACCCGCACTGGAGACCCTCAACGCTTGGCCGATCGACTTGCACTTCAGCGGCAGGCTCCGCTCCACCGGCGGGCGGACGACTCGCTCCACCTGTCGCAAATCCCGACATGTGACCTATTCGATTCAGGTTTCCAGCAATGTCCTCTCCACCAACTTCCGCACCCCCGAAGAAACCGCCACCGTCAACGGGCTGATTTGTACCGATCGCGTCGATGCCATGATGCGGGTGATGGAGCACGAAATGTTGCACCTGGCGGAGTTTCTGGCGTTCAATGACAGCACCTGTACCGGCAGGCGTTTTCAGCACGCCGCGATGCGGATGTTCGGCCACACCGAGCACACTCACGCGATGGTCTCCAAGCGGATCAAGACGCTCCGCAGCACCGAATTTCGCACCGGAAATCGCGTCCGCTTCTCGTTTGAAGGCAAGAAACTCACCGGTGTGATCAACCGCATCAACGCCCGCGCCACGGTGCTGGTCGAAGACCCGCGCGGTGCGCGTTACAGTGACGGCAAAAAATACGCCAAGTTCTATATCCCCATCGCCTGGCTTGAGGCGGCCTGACCAACCGATCGGCTCATCGCGCCAAACCGAAGCATCGTGGCCGTACGATCAACTGATCGTCGGTCACCGTCACCAGATTAAACATCGGCGTTTGCGATTCTTCATTGGCAACCCGATCGCTCACCGGCAGTGCCGGCAGCGGTGCGAAGGTGCTTTGCCCGCAGCAATAGAGCACGCCATCGCGGTTGGTCAGATACAGCCCGTGAACGTGCCCAGTGAAGACGCCGCGGATTCTGGCGGTTGCAGGTTTGAGAACTCGCAGCACCTCGGCGGCGTTATCGATGAACATAAAACGCCCGCCCCAGCCCGGCGGCGGCGCGTCCAGCCATGGCGTATCCAGCGTCACCGGGCAATGGTGCATCGCCACCACCATGGGCGGTCCATCTTTTCCGCACAGCGACGACAACCATTCCAACTGCCCCGCCTGCACATTGCCCCCCGGATCGACCGGCCCGCGCGTATCGAGCACCACAAACCGGATCCCGGCGACATCAAAGGTGTAATCCAATCGCGGACGCGCTTCTTGTTTGATCACGATCGATTGCAGCCGATTAGCATCGTCGTGATTGCCCGCGACATACCGCACCGGAAATCGCAGGTGCGACATCGCCTCTTGAAAAAGCAGGTACGAGTCTTCGCGGCCATCGTCCACGCAGTCGCCGGTGTGAAGAACAAAATCGACCTCAAACGGCAGATCGTTGATGCGATTGATCACCCGCTGCAAATACTCCAGCGGCTGTCGCCCGTAGAGCGAAAAATGTGGGTTCGGGCCCAGATGCGTGTCGGTGATGTGGATAAATCGAACCATGCCGCCCGAAAGATATCCGCAACCGGTCGCTTCGAGCAATCATCGGCCTATGCTTGAGCATGACCGACGACATCCAACGGGTTCGATCTCTCCGCCGACGCATGACCATGTTGCTGCTGGGCGTGTCGATCGGTTCTGTGCTGAGCGGGATCTCGATGATCGGCTTCGCGGGTCAGGCAAACATCTGGCTGGCGGCGATCGGGTGGCAGTTTGCGATATGGGGTGCGATCGATCTGATTTTCGCACTCCTGGGGCTGCGACAGTGCCGGCGAGCCGATCAGGACCTGCTGGACGATCAAGCCGAGGCGACCCAGTTGACCAAATCGCTGCGATTCAACGGCAAACTGAATGTGCTGTGGGTGGTGATCGGGTTGGCTCTATTTGTACCAGGCGCAATGCTGGGAAACGCGTCGCTGATCGGGCATGGCGTGGGCGTGCTGCTGCAAGGGGGATTCTTGCTGGGCTTTGATCGGGCGTTCCTGGCGAAACTGTCCGCCGTTACGTCGCGCGGGTAGACTGATCGGCGTGCGACGACGATGGTTGACGATCCTGCTGCTTTTCCTGCTGCTCGGTGCTTGTGATGAGCCGCCGACACCGCTGGCGCCGCAGCCGCGCGAGATGTTCACCGAGTGGCGATCAATCCTTCCGCTGCGGGCCAATCAACGCACCCTGCTGGCGATCGCCTCCGGCCGCGTTTATTTCCATCAACCGGATGTCGATCCGTTCGCGCCCCTGCACGCCCTGACCCCCGCAGGTGAGACGATCGAGACCTCGCTGACGCCCAAACGCGTCGCCGATCTGATCGGCATCACCGACGCCGTCCCCAGCCTCCGCGCCTTTGACACACTGGCCGACGGGAAATTATTGGCGTATTTCAGCGGCACATCCCGGCGGGCGTCGATGGCGTCTCTGGTGCTCTTTGATCCCTCCACCAACGCCCTGACGCTCATCGCCTCCCCCCAGCAACTCGCCGACGCTTCGGGCATGGGACTTCTGCTGGATCTGGCCGATGCGCAACTGGTCCGAGCCGGTTCGACGATCTGGCTTCGTCTTGCGAATGTCGACCAGACCGCTTTTCTGCAGCTTGACGCCCGTGCCGTCGCTTCTGGCCAGGCGAGACTGATCCGTCCGTTCCGATCGTTGCGTCTGGATGAGGTGACGCTGGATGTGTCGCCGAGCGATCGGTTTAGCGGACAGCCCGACGGGATGCTCTCGATGTTGCGTCCGCTGACCGGCCAGCGGTGGCGCATCTCGCTGGAAGGCCGGGCCTTCGTCGCCGAACCCCCGACGACCCTGGCGCATCCGAGCGTCGCCCCGCTATTCGATGCCGCCGTG